>JAQBUJ010000189.1 GCA_027623845.1 Pseudomonadota bacterium | reverse complement strand
CAATTCGCGATACGGGCCGCTCTCACCAAAGCCGGAGATCGAGGCATAGATGATCCCCGGTTTGCGCGCCCTTACCGCCGCGTAGCCATAGCCGAGACGCTCGGCGGCGCCGGGGGTGAAATTCTCCACCAAGATATCGGCGCGATCGATCAGCCGCTGCATGACCCGGGCGCTGTCGGGATGTTTGAGATCGATGCGGATGCCGCGCTTGTTCCGGTTGACCACGGCGAAGGTGGCGCCGCCGTTACTTGGGCGGAAATGGTCGCCGCCGGGAGGCTCGACCTTGATCACATCGGCGCCAAGCTCGGCCAACAACATGGTCCCGAACGGGCCGGACAGCGCGTGGGAAAGGTCCAGGACGGTCAGGCCTTCAAGCGAGCGGGACATCGGCGGGCGCCTTTTATCAACGGGACCGGGCCGAAGGGCTTGCCCGGACACGGGGTCATGGTTATACGTCTTTCGTCGAATGACGAACGAGGAGTGTTTCCATGGTCGCCCTTTCAGAGGCGCCGGCGCCATCCTATCCCCAGGGCGCCGGTGATCAAACCGGCCGGGCGGCGCGTCTGGCGCATCTGGCCAAGGCCCTGGCGCATCCATCGCGTATTCAGATCGTCGAGACCTTGCTGCGCCGACAAACCTGCATTGGCTGCGACATCGTCGAGGAGATCGGTCTTGCCGCCTCGACAACCTCGGAGCATCTCAGGATCCTCAAGGAAGCCGGGATTATCGCCGGCGAGATCATGCGCCCGCGGGTCTGCTATTCGCTGGAGCCGGGCGCGGTGCGGCCGCTGATCGCGTTTCTTGAGCTTATCGACGCCAAGCAATCCTTGTTGCCTCCGAATTAAATACCTCCAAATTTAATCCTCCCGAGTCCTCCCCCGAGAAAATCCCAACGGAGTAAGCTATGTCCGCCTTCGAAAGATATCTGACGATCTGGGTCGCGTTGTGCATCATCGCCGGGATCGCCCTTGGCCAGGTGGCGCCGGGCGTATTCGCGGTTCTCGCCGGCCTGGAATACGCCAGCGTCAACCTTGTCGTCGCGGTGCTGATCTGGGCCATGGTCTACCCGATGATGATCGCGGTCGATTTCGCCAGCCTGCACCGGATCAAGGATCAGCCCAAGGGATTGGTGATCACCCTTATCGTCAATTGGCTGATCAAGCCCTTCACCATGGCGGCGCTCGGGGTGCTGTTCTTCAAGGGGGTGTTCGCCGGGCTAATCCCGCCAGCCGACGCCGAGGGCTATATCGCCGGGCTGATCCTGCTGGGGGCGGCGCCGTGTACGGCGATGGTTTTCGTCTGGTCGCAGCTGACCAAGGGGGATGCGAATTACACTTTGATCCAGGTCAGCGTGAACGACGTGATCATGGTCTTCGCCTTCGCGCCGATCGTCGCGCTGTTGCTCGGGGTGACCGACATCGCGGTGCCCTGGGAGACCTTGCTGCTCTCGGTAGTGCTTTATGTCGTGGTGCCGCTGATCGCCGGGATCGCCACGCGGCGCCGACTGATCGGCGCCGGCCACGGCGAGGCGGCGGTCGACGCCTTCACCGCGCGGGTCAAGCCGGCCTCGGTGCTGGCGCTATTGGCCACGGTGGTGATGTTGTTCGGCTTTCAAGGCAGCATTATTCTGGCCCAGCCGATGCTGATCGTACTGATCGCGGTGCCGCTGGTGATTCAGTCCTACGGCATTTTCGCGGTGGCCTATTTCGCCGCCTGGGCCTGGCGGGTCCCCTACCGGATCGCCGCCCCCTGCGCGATGATCGGCACCTCCAACTTCTTCGAGCTGGCGGTCGCGGTGGCGATCAGCCTGTTCGGCCTCCACTCCGGCGCCGCCCTGGCCACCGTGGTCGGGGTGCTGGTTGAGGTGCCGGTGATGCTATCGCTGGTCGGCTTCGCCAACCGGACCCAGGGATGGTTTGATCGACGGGCGAGGGAGTAAGGGGCGCGGTTCGAGCCTTTTTGCCGCCTCGGGGCGCTTGACGATTTTGAGCATCCATTTGCCGCTCTGCGTCGTTTGAGCGCTCCGGTTAGCCTTCCCGATCTTTAAAATTGTACGTCTAACGCCCATGGCGCTCCTACCGTGTATACTTCCGCCTCATACGCGGAACGCGCCCGGAGCTTTCCATGACCCCCACCCCCGATCTCATCATCCGTAACGGCGCCATCGTTGACGGCACCGGCGCCGAGCCCTTCGAAGCTGATGTGGCCATCACGGGCGGCGTCATCAGCGAAATCGGCCAGATCGCCGCCGCCGCCGCCGTTGAAGAGATCGATGCGCGCGACCGATTGGTGATGCCGGGTTTTGTTGATGTGCACACCCATTACGACGCCCAGGCGACCTGGGCCCATCAGATCACCCCGTCGTCCTGCAATGGGGTGACCACGGTGCTGTTGGGTAATTGCGGGGTTGGTTTTGCGCCGGTGCGTCCGGATCAGCGGGACATGCTGATCTCGCTGATGGAGGGGGTGGAGGACATCCCCGAGGTGGTGATGCGCGAGGGGCTGCCTTGGACCTGGGAAAGCTTCCCGGAGTATCTCGATACTCTGGCGGCGCGGCGCTATGACGTTGATATCGCAACGCAAGTGCCGCATGCGGCGCTCCGGGTCTATGTGATGGGCAAGCGCGGCGCCGACCGCGAGCCGGCCAGCGCCGCCGACCGGGCCGAAATGGCGGCGCTGGCGGCAGAGGGTATGCGCGCCGGGGCCTTTGGATTTTCCACCTCGCGGCTGCTGCAGCACCGCACCGCCGAGGGTGAGCCGATCCCGTCCTATGGCGCCGCCGAGGAGGAACTGGCCGAGATCGTCGACGCCGTGGCGACGGTCGGTCGCGGCTGGCTGCAGGTGGTGGCTGATTTCGGCGACCAGCAGGCCGAGGAGTTTGGCCTGCTGCGCCGTCTGGTCGAGCGTTCCGGTCTGCCGTTGACGATGACCCTGCTGCAAAAGGACGCCTGGCCCGACGAATGGCGCCAGTTGTTGGAGCGGATCAGCGCGGCGAATGCCGACGGTCACCGGATCACCGGCCAGGTGCGCGGCCGCCCGACCAGCACCCTGCTTGGCTTCGAGCTGTCGGAGAACCCGTTTCTCGGCTGTCGGAGTTGGCGGGAATTGGCGCCGCTGGACATGGACGCGCGGGCCGCGATCCTGGCCGATCCGGATTTTCGCGCCCGGCTGATCGACGAGCCCGGCGGAACCCCGGCGCAGATCAAGCGGCTGCGCGATTGGTCGCGGATCTTCCCGCTGGGCGACCCGCCGCAATATGAACCGGAGCCGGATCAGTGCCTGGCCGTCCAGGCCCGGCGTCTTGGCGTTACGCCGGCGGCGCTGGCCTATGACCTGATGATGGCGGGGAACGGGCGCACGATGCTCTATCACCCGATGACCAATTACACCGGCGGCGACATGGCCCCGGTGCATGAGATGCTGCAGCATCGCCACACGGTGATCGGTCTTGGCGATGGTGGGGCGCATGTCGGGATCATGTGCGACGCCACCGACATGGCCCATGCGCTGACCCATTGGACGCGCGACCGGGTGCGCGGCGGGCGGTTGCCGCTTAGCGATATCGTGCGCCGGCTCACCTTGGCGAATGCGCAGGAGATGGGATTGCGCGACCGAGGCGCGATCGCGGTTGGAATGAAAGCCGATATCAACGTCGTCGACTACGATCGATTGCAGCTTCAGGTGCCGGAAGTGCGTTACGATCTACCGGCCGGCGGCAAACGGCTGCTGCAGCGATCGGTCGGCTTTGATGCGACCATCGTCGCCGGGGTGCCGATATGGCGCGATGGCGAAGCGACGGGCGCGTTGCCGGGACGGTTGCTGCGCAGCGGGAGCTAAGCTGTGCGGCATAAGCAGCGTGACTTGATAAGCCGGACTTAATAAGAGGGAGGCCAGGGCATGGGTAGGTTGGATGGCAAGGTCGCACTGATCAGCGGCGGCGGGCGCGGGCAGGGGGCTGCCGAGGCGCGGAAATTTACCGCCGAGGGCGCCAAGGTGGTGTTCGGCGATATCCGCGACGACGAAGGCCGGGCGGTCGAGGCGGAGATCAAGGCGGCGGGCGGCGAGGCGCGCTATGTGCATCTCGACGTGACCCAGGAAGCCGACTGGCAAAGCGCCGTCGCCGAGGCGGTGAACGGTTATGGCGGGCTCCACATCCTGGTGAACAATGCCGGTATCGTCATTCCCAGAGTCGCCATCGAGGACCGAACGGTCGAGGAATGGGATCTGGTTCAGGCGGTCAATCTGAAGGGCGTGTTCCTCGGCACCAAGCACTCGATCCCGGCGATGCGGGCGGTGGGCGGCGGCTCGATCATCAATATTTCCTCGGTTGCCGGCTATGGCCAGTCGACCACACAGGAGCCGGCCTATGCCGCGAGCAAGGGCGCGGTGCGGATTTTCAGCAAGGTCACCGCGACCCAGCACGCCAAGGACAAGATCCGCTGCAACACGATCTTCCCGGGGCCGGTGGATACCGAGATGGTCCACGCCGCGATGTCCGATCCCAAGGTCTTGGCGGAGCGGCTGTCGCGGGTGCCGTTGGGGCGGCTGGGGCGGATCGAGGAAATCATTGCCGCAGTGATGTTCCTGGCCTCCGACGATTCGGCCTATATGACCGGCGGGGAGATGGTGATCGACGGTGGCGCCACCAGCATGTAGCGACCCAGGATGGAGTGGCCCAGGATGGAGTGGCCCAGGATGGAGTGGCCCAGGATGGAGTGGCATTGAGGCGCCGGCGCCGGCATTTTGTCCTGTATGCCGGGCGCCGGGGCCGCTGCCTTTCAAGCGCGTCGATGACTGGGATTACTGGCGTTGCGCGCATTGCGAGGCCCGGTTCCTTGATCCACGCCACAGGATGAGTGCGGCCGAAGAACACGCGCAATATTTGACCCATGAGAATGATCCGGACGATCCGGGCTATCGACGGTTTCTCGCCAAACTGGTCGATCCCTTGCTGCAACGCCTTGGTGACGGATCAAACGGCGGGCCGGGCGGGCCTGGCGAGGAGCAAGACCGGGGACAAGAGGGTCTTGATTTCGGCTGTGGGCCGGGGCCGGCATTGGTGTCGATGCTGCGTGAGGCGGGGCATGGCATGGCGCTATATGACCCGTTCTTCCAACCCGACCGGGCGGTGCTGGCGCGAACCTATGATTTCGTCACCTGCACCGAGGTAGTGGAGCATTTCTACCATCCCGCCGACCAGTTTGATCAGCTCGACAGTCTGCTGCGGCCCGGCGGTTGGCTCGGGGTGATGACCTGTTTCCAGACCGATGACGATCGCTTCGCCAACTGGCATTACCGGCGCGACCCGACCCATGTGATTTTCTATCGCGAGGCGACGTTGCGGGCGATCGCGGCGGCGCGCGGCTGGCGCTGCGAGATCCCGGTCAAGGACGTCGCCCTGATGCAAAAGCCGCCCTGCGTCCCGCCGGCGCCTATTGTCCCGCCGCCATTTTCACGAGGCCAGGCGTAGGGCGGGATCCATTCCGCCTTCGCTAATTCAATCAACGGCGCGGCGATCCTTTTAAGCCGCCAGCGGTCCTTTGATGACGTGGCCGGGCAGCGCGCCGGTCGCATTGCCGTGCTCAAGCGATACCACGCCGTTGACGATGGTGGCGGCGATGCCTTCGGCTTTTTGAACCAGACGTCGGGCGCCGCCGGGCAGGTCGGTCTGGACCGTTGGCAGGCAGGGCTTGATGGCGTCGGCGTCGAACACCACGATGTCGGCGTTCAGGCCGGTGCGCAACAGGCCCCGGTCGTTCATTTCCCAGGCCGAGGCGTTGTCGAAGGTCAACTTCCGAACTGCTTCCTCCAGGGTAAAGGCCTGTTTTTCGCGCACCCAATAGCTCAACAGATGGGTTTGCAATGACGACCCCATTTCCTGGCAGACATGGGCGCCGGAATCGGAAAAAGTCGCCAGGGTGCGGGGGTTTTTCAGCATGCTGAGGACGTCGGCCGGCTTTTCGTTCACCAGCGGGAGCACGAAGGCCAGATCTTCGTTCTCGATGATCAGATCCATTATCACCTCGACCGGGTTCTGCGCGCGGGCCTTGGCGAGATCGGCGATGCTCGGGTCGTCCCATTTGACGTCGAACATCGGGAAGATATTGCCATAGTCGGGCTTGCGCGGGTCGGTGGTCGCCGCGCCGCCGCCCTGGAAGTCGGTGCCCTTGGGCTTCATCCCGGCTTCCTCGGCGACCAGCCGAGCACGCAGCTCCGGGTCCTTAAAGCGGGCTTTTTGTTCTTCCAGGGATAGAGCGCGAATCTCTTTCCAGGTCGGCAGAAAATCGAAGGGCAGGTACGACTTGGCCGAGAAGATCGCGTTGATCGATTTTGTCGTGCCTTGCCCAAACACTCGCCCTCCGGCAGCCACGACCTCCTCCATCCATTCGTATTGGTAAGTCCAGGGATTGGGATTGTCGCCCTGGCTGGTCGAGAGTGTGCCGAACATGACCGGGCGGCCAGAACCGACGGCGACCTTGCGTAATTCCTCCATGAAGGCGCGCTGGGCCACGCCGCCGGAAACATCGGGGCCGATCTGAAAGATA
>JAQBUJ010000188.1 GCA_027623845.1 Pseudomonadota bacterium | reverse complement strand
GAGCGGCCGCGATACGGCAGTCCTGGAAGCCAAGGCCGAGGCCTTGCGCGCCAACGGCCTGAAGGCCGAGATCGCGACATTCGACGTCAATGACGAGGCGGCCGGGCGCGCCGCGATGGAGCGGATCAACCAGACCCATGGCCGGCTTTACGGATTGATCAACAATGCTGGCATTCAACACCGCAGCCCGATCCTGGAATTCACCACCAAGGATTTCGAGTATGTGATCTCGACCAACCTGACGTCGTGTTTTTATCTCAGCCGCGAGGCGATCCGGTTAATGGCCCCGCATGGCGGCGGGCGGATCATCAATACCGTCTCGATGCTCGGCGTCCAGGCGCGACCGACGGTGCCGGCCTATATCGCCGCCAAGGAAGGTTTGCGCGCGCTGACCCGGGCGCTGGCGGTTGAAGTCGGCCCACAAGGCATTTTGGTGAACGCCATCGCACCCGGTTATATCGCGACAGAGATGAACGTGCCGCTGATGGAAAACACGGAATTCTCGGATTGGGTGGTCTCGAAAACCCCGATGCAGCGCTGGGGAAAACCAAGCGAGCTTGGCGGCGGTGCGGTCTATCTGATGTCCGAGGCGGGGGGCTTCGTCAACGGCCATGTGCTGTCGATCGATGGCGGGATGAGCGTGCAGGTATAAAACGACCGCGCCGGCCATCGGCGGGTTAATTTTCAAATGGGCCGACCGATGAGCCCGTACTTAGGAGAGTATCATGACGGACGAGGTTTTTGGTTTCATCGGGCTTGGCAATATGGGTCAACCAATGGCCCGCAACGCCAAGGCCAAGGGCTTGGCGATGATCGTCCATGATCTCGCGGGCACGGCGGACCGGGCGCCGGAGGGCGCCGAGATCGCCCAGTCGAACGGTGAGGTCGCCCGGCGCGCCGGGGTGATCGCGCTCTCCTTGCCGACGGTTGATGCAAACCGTGCGGTCGTGCTGGAAATCGCCGAAGCCGGCCATGCCGGAAGCGTCGTGGTTGATACCTGCACCATCGGCCCCGAGGCAGCGGCGGAGAACGCGGCAATCCTCAAAGCCGCCGGCATCGACTACGTAGACAGCCCGGTCTCCGGCCTCAAATTTCGCGCCGAGGACGGCAGCCTGGCCAGCATGGCCGCCGGATCTGCCGAAGCCGTGGAACGGGCGCGGCCATTGATCGAAGGCTATTCCCGCGTGCTCTACCATGTCGGGCCGGAGGCGGGTCAAGGCCAACGGATGAAAGTGCTGAACAACGCGCTCTGCATCTCGGCCTATATCACGACGTCAGAGGCGCTGGCCTATGGCGAGAAAGGCGGCCTCGACATCAACACCATGCTGGAGGTGGTGAACGCCAGTTCCGGCCAAAACTTCGCGACCCTGCAGATCTTCCCGAAATATGTCGCCACTGGCCAATACGACGATTCCGGCGCCCAGGCGCATATCGTCAAAAAGGATATCGGCCTGTTCGTATCCGGCTCCGAGGGCGAAGGCACTCCGAACGCGGCGATTACCAAGGCTTATGAGGTGGTCGCCGAATTTGCCGAGGCTGACCCGTTGCAGGACCAGATGCGGATCTATCCGTTTGTGCGCGATAGCAATAAATGAGGGTGGCGCGCCGCTGCAAAAGGCGTCTTTCCGATCACCTGACGCGGTAACAACGCCGCCTCAGAACACCAGTTGATCGTCGCCGGAGCCGCCGCCGATGACGATCTCGCCGCGTTCGGCCAGATCCTTGGCCGAGGTGATCAGCACCTGCTGGGCCTCCTCGACCTCTTTCAGGCGAACCGGACCGGACGCCTGCATGTCCTCGCGCAATAGCTTGGCGGCGCGTTCCGACATGTTGGAGAAGAACAGATCCTTCAATTCCTCCGACGCGCCCTTCAGGGCCAAGGTCATCTTGTCCTTGTCACAGGAGCGCATCAGCGTCTGGATGCCGGATGGATCAATGCCTTTCAAATCTTCGAAGGTGAACATCAAGGCGCGGATTTTCTCCGAGGAATCCTTGTTGCGCTCCTCCAACGCCGACAGGAACCGGCTTTCCGTCGCCCGGTCCAGATGGGTGAAGATTTCGGCCATCGTCTCATGGCTGTCGCGCCGGTTGGTGCGCGCCAGGTTGGACATGAACTCGGTGCGCAGCACCCGCTCCACATCCTTCTCGATATCCTTGTTGACCGCCTCGATGCGCAGCATGCGCATGACCACTTCCATGGCGAAGTTTTCCGGCAGGATGGCCAGCACCTTGGCCGAATGCGCCTGGCCGATCTTGCCGAGGATGACGGCGACGGTCTGCGGGTATTCGTTCTTCAGGTAATTCGCCAGGACTTGTTCGTTAACGTTCGCCAGCTTGTCCCACATCGTGCGACCGGCGGGACCACGGATTTCCTCCATGATGTCGCCGACCCGCTCCTCGCCGAGGATCTTCGACAACATCCGCTGGGTACTGTCCATCGAGCCGACCAGCGAACCAGTCGAGGAAACCTGCTCGGCGAACTCGACAAACAACCGCTCGACCACGTTCGAACTGACATTGCCGAGCCCGGCCATGACCTGGGAGATCTCCTTGATCTCCTCGTCATCGAGATGAGAGAACAGCTTGGCCGCCTGATCCTGGCCGACCGACATCAACAAAATGGCCGACTTCTCCGGCCCGGTGATGCTGCGGTAGTCTTCGCGCATGCGACCACCCATGACGCTCTCCCTGATACTTCAAATAAATGGTGAACGCCCACGAAACATATACGGAACCATACAGATTTCTTAGTTCATAAGCAAATTTATCTCAAATTCACGGCGGATCTGCTCTAACCCTTGGCGAAATCATCCAGTCGATCGACCCGCCGCATCGTCGGAAACAGCTGCGCCCATAGCGCCGTTATCGCCAAGGTCGCGATACCGCCGACCAAGACCGCCGGCACCGCGCCGACGAAAGCCGCCGTCAAACCGGCGCGGAAATCCCCCAGCTCGTTCGAGGCATTGATCGAAACCGAATTGACCGCGCTGACCCGGCCGCGCATGGCGTCGGGGGTGGCGATCTGCACCAAGGTCAGGCGGATATAAACGCTGACCATGTCAGCGGCGCCGTAGATCGTCAGCGCCAGGAGCGATAGCCAAAACACCTCGGACAGGCTGAACACGACAATCGATGTTCCGAAAACCGCCAGCGAGACGAACAACGCCGTCCCCATGTGCCGGGGTGAGGCGATCCGGGTCAGCGCCAACCCCATGAGCAACGAGCCGACCCCCGGCATCGCCCGCATCACGCCCAGCCCATCGGCGCCGACATGCAACACATCACTGGCGTAGATTGGCAGCAGCCCCATCACCCCGCCGAGCAGCACCGCCATCAGATCAATGGAGACCACGCCCAGCACCACTTTGTTGGCCCAGACGTAATTGAATCCACCCAGTAGGGTCTGCAACCCAACCCTCCCGGCCGAGCGGACGTGCAAGGCGCCGTTGATCGTCAGCGCGCCGATCCCGGCAATCACAAACATCACCAGAACTGTGTAATAAGCCCAATCTCCGGCCCAGGCGACCAGGACGCCGCCCAGCGCCGGCCCGGCAAGCTGCGCCATCTTGTTTGCCGAAGAGGAATAAGCCACGGCCTTTGGAAAGGCCGCCGTGCTGACTAGGTTCGGCAGGATCGCCTGCCCCGCGGTATGGAAGAACGCGCGGGCCGAGCCGTGCAACACCAAGATCCCCAGGATTGCCGGCACGCCGCCGATATCGTTCCATAGAACCGCCATCAGCAGCCCCACGGCGATGAGGTGAAAGATGTTGCAGATCGCCATGATCGCCCGACGATCAAAACGGTCCGCCGCCATTCCGGCGGCCAGAAAGATCGCCAGATGCGGGGCGAATTGGGCCAGCCCGATATAACCGAGATCCAGCGGGTCGCGGGTCAACTCCCAGACATGCCAACTGACCGCAACGGTCAGAATATGCACCCCCATCGAATTTGCCGTTCGGGCAAGCAGAAACAGCAGAAAATTCCGGTCACGCAGCGGTGTGGATTGCACGGACATGCGGGCGCGGCCTCGTTAACGGGGGCGATAAGCGAGCGACTTTCTGCGCCGCCGTCTAAGCTTTGGCAACCTGCGTCGTTAAAGCGCTAGCGATCATGTGCGCGATGGGATGACGGAATCTATTGAGACCCGGCCCCAAGCAGAGGACAATGGCGCCGGATCGTAAGTAGATCCGCAGCGAGATGCCGGGAGATGACGCATGGTCGAAATCACACTGATCGATGGCGCGGCGCATGGCGCCAATGTCTGGGGCGTGGACTTGAACCAGCCGTTGAACGCCGAGTTGATGAAAACCCTAGCCGACGGGCTGTATGAGCATCGGCTGCTGGTCATCAAGAACCAGACCCTGGACCAGCCCACCTATCTCGATTTCGGCTACTGGTGGGGCAAACCGATACCGCACGTTCTCGACCATATGCGGATGCCCGGTTATCCGGAGTTGCTGGCGGTCGGCAATACCGAAGAGAAGGACAAGAAGGTCGAAATCCGCAACGGCGCCGCGCTCTGGCATACCGACCAGTCCTATGAGGCGGTGCCGGCCAGCGCCACGATGCTGTATTCGATCCTGACCCCCAAGCGGGGCGGGCAGACCCGGTTGACCAATATGGTCGCCGCCTATGACGCGCTGGATGAGACGACCAAGGAACGGATCGATGATCTCCAGGTGGCGCATCTTTACGGCGCCGGCAAACTGCTGGATGGCGAGTTCGCCGCCAACCCGCTGGCCACCGACAACCAGATCGAGCGGGTACCGACCTGTTATCACCCACTGGTGCTGCGCCACCCGGTAACCGGACGCAAGGCGCTCTACGCCACCGGACAATCCTCTTTCGCCATCAAGGGTATGGACGACGCCGAAGCGGTTAAACTGCTGTGGGAATTGAAGATGCACGCGATCCAGGATCGCTTCGTCTATGCCCACACCTACGAGATCGGCGACATCGCCATTTTCGACACTTTTTCAACCATGCACGCGGCAACCCCCATCGAAGCCGCCAACCCGAGCGCCGAGGATACCCAACGCTTGCTCTGGCGGATTAGCGTGCGCGGCCTGCCACGGGTCTACCAGCACCTGGCCGCCTGACAACGCCACCCCCGGAGGTCCTCTTGGCAACCATCCGTCCAACCGGAAGCGCCTGCGGCGCCGTGGTCGAGGATGTCGACCTCACCCACGATCTTTCCGACGATCTGACGCGTCAGTTGACCGGTGCGCTCTACGATCACCGCTGCCTGGTAATCAAAAATCAAACGTTGACCAAAGACGCCTATTACCGTTTTGCCGGTGAATGGGGTGAGTTGATCCGCCACGTTCTCGACTATCTCAGGATGCCGGGGTTTCCGGAAATGATGGCGATTGGCAATACCGAGACCAAGGACCGGGATCCGGGCGTCAGAAACGGCGCGGTCGCCTGGCACACGGATGGCTCCTATATCGAGGACCCAACCACGATAACCATGCTGCATGCGGTGCGAGCGCCACGCCGCGGTGGCGAGACGATGGTCGCCGATATGGTCGCGGCCTATGAGGCATTGGACCCAGCCCTGCGCTCCGAGGTCGATGAGATGACGGCGCTGCATTACTACGGCCGCGCCGAGGTCGGCCCGGATGAAAACCCGGTCATACCGATCAAAACCGAAGCGCAGGCGACGACCAACGACGTCTGCGAAAAACCGCTGGTGCTGACCCACCCGGTATCCGGTCGCCGCGCGCTCTATGCCGTCGCCCAATCGCCCTTCCAAATCAACGGCATGACCGAAATCGAAACCCAGCATTTCCTGGCCCGTCTAAAAACCCATGCGACCAGCGCCGACTTCGTTTATGACCATCGCTACGAGGTCGGGGACATCCTGATTTTTGACACGCTTTCGACGATGCATCGCGCCAAAGGCAATATTGAGGCGGCCAGCACGCCCGAAGCCGACAACGCGCGCCTGCTCTGGCGTCTCAGCGCCAAGGGATTGCCCAAGGTGCATCGGCATTTGGCGGCGTAAGGATCCGCGCGCCGCCCCGATTTCGTCCGGCATAGCAACCTGAGGGCTCCAATACTGTTCACGCGATGGATTTAACACTAAGCCACGGGTCCGGACCGCGCGATTCCCAGAGCGACAGTATTCGATCTATTTGATCAAGTTCCATGAGTTCCGGAAACATGGAAGGGTCGCGTGCTTGTTGCGGGATAATTTCGACCACATGGGTTCGCGAGAAATAGTCGATTAGATAGTCGCAGGTAGATTGATTGTTTACCCAATGGGTTTCGATCAGGAAATCGGCGGCCGCGAGTGATTCCGCGGGCACGGATTGGAAAAGCTCTCGCTCCCCGCCCTCGATGTCGATTAGGAACAAAGAGCGTGGCCTAGCAAGGTCCATGAGCGTTTGCGGATCGCATTCGGCTCTTACTTCCAGGCGATCAGAGACTTTATTCAAAACCGCCAGTTTGCCTGTTAGATGACGCGCCTTCGCCAGTGTATCAGAGGTGGTTCGGGAAAACTGCACAGTTGGGATAGGTGGATTTTCCGCGCAACGTCGGCA
>JAQBUJ010000187.1 GCA_027623845.1 Pseudomonadota bacterium | reverse complement strand
CATCTCACACCAGGGATTTCGGGTTCTGGAGTGACCCTGGTATAATTGGGCCGCCGCCGTGCAAACTTCCACGCGCCCTAGTCGCTTAACGGCATTGCTTGCCTTTCCAGGCAAACCCTGACTGCGTTCAAGCGTTAAGCCTCATCGGCTGCTAACGTTGGAGGAGTTGGACGAAAACGGTTACCCGTCGCGATCCTTGGGATGGCTTTGGCCATCGAAGTGAGCGCTTTCAGCGGCGGCGCGGACCGCCTCGAAATCATCAAGACAGCGGGCGTTCACCGTATAGCGCTCGGGATGGTTACGCGGCCGGCCGAAGACATGGATACCGCACTTGCCGCAGAACCGGTGTTCCGCGTCACCGCTGCCGAACTGGTACAGCGACAACGCATCCTCGCCAGTGACTAGGTGCAACTCGTCATCCTCGACGGCGCAA
Source organism: Pseudomonadota bacterium (assembly GCA_027623845.1). Lineage (GTDB taxonomy): Bacteria > Pseudomonadota > Alphaproteobacteria > Thalassobaculales > Thalassobaculaceae > JADHLJ01. The sequence continues at coordinate 6,136 of JAQBUJ010000187.1, read as the reverse complement.
TGGACGATGCCTTTTTTCGTGCAGATCGAACAATTGCAGTCGAGCAATCGGGTGATCGGTTCGGCTTTGATCACCTCGAAACGTATCGCACCACAATGGCAACTGCCTTGGTAGGTCGGCATGATGTCGTCTCCTTAAGGGCCGTCAGATCCCTTACATATTGATCCCGTCATGCCAGCGCAGCGACATGCAGGAAAGGCCGGCATCGATCTTGGCGATCTCGGATGTGGGCAACGCGGCGACCTGATATCCCGCCGCTCCCAACGAATCGATGACGCCCGGATAATCATCACCGACGAAAACCGTGTCATTGACCCGAAGCGCATTGGCGCCGGCTTCCTCTCCCTCGGGCGTGATGATCTGGGTGAAGGCCGCAAACACCCCCGATGCGGCCAAGCGGGCCGTCGACAGGACGGTGCTCTCGTCAAGCAAGGCGCAGTCGGATTTGAAATGCAGCACCCCCGGCGGCGTTTGCAGGATTTTGCCGACCCGCCCGATCCCGGCCAGGCAGTCGACCAACGCCTCGGCCCCTTCCCGGTTGGTTCGCGACGACAGACCGATCATCACCGCATCCGGCGTGGTCAAGACGTCGCCGCCATCGACAGTGCCGCGCGGCAACGTCAGAACAGTCTCGAAACAGTGCCGAAGCGTCGGGGCGATCGCCGCAACCTCGCCCTGCCGGCTGGGCGCACCGGGACGAAGAAGGATCGCCGCCTCGGCGAAAACCAAGGCCGGGTCCTCAACGAACAAAGCATCGGCAAAGCCTTCAAGCGGCGGCAAGACCTGAACCGACACCCCCGCCGCCGCCAAAGCCGCGCAATAGGCGTCGTGCTCCGCCTTGACCCGCTCGTACCCAGGCGCGCCGTGATCCACCGCTCTCAGGCCATCGCCGACCGAGCCCGCCGGTTGACGGACAATGGCCGAGCTGAACTGGTAAACTTTTGGTCGCCCGGCCATGCCCTCTATGCCTCGACGCCTAGAAGTTCACCTTATCGCCGCCCTTGAGGCCCAGCATCTCGCGCGCCTCCGTCGGGGTCGCGACCTCCATTGAGAGATCCTCGACGATGCGGCGGATTTTGGCGACCTGGTCCTTGTTCGATTCGGCGAGCTTGCCCTTGGAGATATACAGACTGTCCTCCAGCCCGACGCGGACATTGCCGCCCAGCATCGCCGCCATGGTGACAAAGTTCATCTGATGGCGACCAGCCGCCAGCACCGACCATTGATAGTCGTCACCGAAAAGCTTGTTGGCGATCCGCCGGGCGTGCATCAGGTTTTCCTCGTCGGCGCCGATACCGCCGAGAATGCCGAAGATCGACTGCACGAAAAGCGGCGGCTTCACCAGCCCGCGATCAAGGAAATGCGCCAGGGTATAGAGATGGCCGATATCGTAGCATTCGAATTCAAAGCGCGTCCCGTGCCCCTCACCTAATTCCTTAAGAATATATTCGATATCTTTGAAGGTATTGCGAAAAATGAAATCCCGAGAATTTTCAAGATGGGTGCGTTCCCATTCGTGATCAAACTCGCTCATCTTGTCGAGGATCGGGAATAGGCCGAAATTCATCGAGCCCATATTCAGCGAAGTCATTTCCGGGCTGGCTTTTAGCGGGCCTTCCAGGCGCTCCTGAAGGGTCATGCCATGACCGCCGCCGGTGGTGATGTTGACCACCGCGTCGGTCGCCTGCTTGATGCGCGGCAAAAACTCCATGAAAACCGCCGGGTCCGGCGTTGGGCTGCCGTCCGGATTGCGGGCATGCAGATGAATGATCGAGGCGCCGGCCTCCCAGGCGCCAATCGACGCCTCGGCGATTTCATCCGGCGAGATCGGCAGATGCGGGCTCATCGTCGGGGTATGGATAGAGCCGGTGACGGCGCAGGTAATGATGACTTTTTCTTTGCCGGCCATGGGGTTTCCTCCGGATATGGCGTCCTAACAGATCACCGGCAGCCTATCGCGTCACCATCCCGCTTGAAAGGCCCGCCGCGTCATCGGCGACGGCAATCAGAAATTTGCTGAATAGAACGACGGAAATCCGCTGCTCAACCGTTGAAGCTACAGACAGCACGCGCTGCTGCGCCCTGAACCTGGAGATTTCCCTATGACCATCGTCCGCACATTTCTGCTCATCGCCGTTGCCGCCGCCCTGCCGTTTGCCGGCGCCATGGCCGATGCCCCAAAGCCCGGCGCCAAACCGCCGCACGCCGGTGTGGTATCGCCGCACGCAGCGATGATGAAAGAGCATTTCGGTCAAATGGACGCGAATAAGGACGGCGGCGTCAGCCAATCCGAGACCTACGACTATCGCAAAAGCCAGTTCACCGCCGCCGATACCGATGGTAATGGCACGCTCTCCATCTCGGAGCTTGATGCGGCGATGGCGGTCTTCCGCGCCGACCATCTCAAGCAACGCTTGGCGAGGATGGACACCGATGGCGATGGAACCGTCGATGCCGAGGAATTCGCCCGCCACCAGGATCACCGGATGAGCCGTCTGGACGTCAATCGCGACGGGGTCGTTGCCATGCAGGAGATCGAAATGGCCGCAAGCCGTCATGGCCGGCATAACCAAGGGGGTCACATGATGCATGGTCATGGTGGCCGGAACTGAGCACACTTGATCCTAGCCTGATCCGCTTCGGCAGTGGGTCCCGCTTTGACAACGGCCACGGATAGGATTGATGAGCCTTACAAGCCTGCAGGACGCTGAATTGATAAGCCGGGTCGCCGATGGTGACCCGGTCGCGTTCCAAGCGCTTTCGGAGCGGCACATCAATCCGTTACTGGCGTTATCGGCCCGTCTGCTGGGTGATCGAAGCGAGGCGGAGGACATGGTGCAGGAGTGTTTCCTGCGGGTATGGCGTCATGCCGGTCGCTGGAAACCGACGGCGGCGGTCGGCACCTGGATGCACCGGATCACCTACAATCTGTGTATCGACCGGATCCGCGCCCGAAAGCCGACAGTGCCGATCGAGCCTTTGGACCCGCCAAGCCAGGACAAGCCGGCCGACCAACGCATTCAAGACCAAGACATCGCCCGACGCGTCGGTATTGCGCTGGCCACCCTGCCCGATCGCCAGCGCAGCGCCATTGTGCTGGTGCATTATCAGGAATTACCGGCGCGCGATGCCGCGAACACTATGGAGATCTCGGTGGAAGCCCTGGAATCTCTGCTCTCGCGCGGTCGTCGCGGCTTGCGCGCCGCCTTACTGGAAGAAGCCACCGATTTGATCGGAGTCAACGCATGACCCAGATGAACGAAACCCGGCTGTTGGCGATCATTGAGGCCTATGGAGCCGAGCCAAACCGTTGGCCCGAGGAGGAACGCGCCGCCGCGTTGGCGTTGGCGGAACATTCCCCGGCCGCACACCAAGCGCTGGCGGACGCAGCAACCCTGGACTCGCTGCTTGGCGAGAGCCTGGTCGCGCCGGCCGATTTGTCGCTGGTCACCCGGATCACCAACCTGCCGGAGCAACGGTCCAGCGGGCTTGCGGCACTAACCCGGCTGTTCTGGCCGTTCGGGGCGATCTGGCAGCCAGCCATGGGGTTGGCCGCCGCCGCCATCATCGGCATTGTCGTCGGCGCCGCCGCGCCGCCGGAGGAGATCACCATGAGCCAAGGGCAGTCCGAAACCTATGCCATGGTCATCACCGCCGCCGGCGGCGACATTGAGGAGCCCTTGCAATGAGTTGGTCCCGCACCCGCACCCTGTCCGTTGTTCTGTCCGTTGTTCTGTTCGTCTCCCTGGCGCTCAATCTGTTCCTCGCCGGCACTATGGTTGGGCGCTGGGGCGGACCCGGTGGTCATGGCGGTGAAGGCCGGCATTGGGGGGCCAAATTCTGGCTGAGCCAAGCGCTCGGCGCGGATGCGGCGCCGAAGGTCGAGGCGATGTGGGAGGCGCGCCGGGCCAAGCTGGAGCCCATGCGCGAGGCGGCTCGACAATCGCACCGCGCCATCAAAACGGCGCTGTCTGCCGATCCGTTCGACCCGAACGCCTATGCCAGAGCATTGGAGGACTCGTTAAGCCGGCGAACCGCGATCCGCGCCAGCCACCACGCCTTCATGATCGAGTTGGCCGGCGTACTAACCCCGGAACAACGCGCCAAGCTGGCCGAGCATGCTGGCCGCAGACGCTGGCGGCATCACCGCCAGTAAAGGCGCCCGCCCCGACGACCGAAAACCACCCTACCCCGCCGCTTTGGCCAACGCCGCCTCGCGGATCGCCGTCAAGGTCGTCACCGGGGTGATCGCCTCGGGATCGATTTTAATTTCGATCACCGTCGGCAGGTTTGCCGCCAAGGCGCGTTCAAAGGCCGGCTGGAATTGCTCGGTGCTGGTGACCGTCTCGCCATTGGCGCCGTAAGCCCGGGCCAGCGCCGCGAAATCCGGGTTGCGCAGCCCGGTATTGGCGGTGCGTCCGGGGTATTCGCGTTCCTGATGCATGCGGATGGTCCCCAGCATGCCGTTGTTGATGACGATGGCGATGATATTGGCGCCATATTGCATCGCCGTCGCCAACTCCTGGCCATGCATCATAAAGCAACCGTCACCGTTCATGCTGACCACGACCCGGTCCGGGTGCACCAGTTTGGCCGCAACCGCCGAGGGCAAGCCGTAGCCCATCGAGCCGCTGGTCGGCGCCAGTTGGTTGCGATAGCCGCGATACTGGAAATAGCGGTGCATCCAGGTGGCGTAGTTACCGGCGCCGTTACAGATCAGCGCATCATCCGGCAGGGTCTTGTTCAGCCAGGCGGCGATTTCGCCCATTTGCACCGGACCGGGCACCGGCAGCGGGATGATGGTCTTGAGGTAATCGGCATGGCCCTGCGCCGTGCTCTCACGCCAGGCGGAACTATCCACCGGCGCAAGCCGCGACAGCGCCGCAGCGAAAGCCCGGGGCGCCGCGTTAATCGGCAGATCGGCCTGGTAGACCTGCCCCAGTTCTTCGGCGCCGGCATGCACGTGCACCAGGGTCTGCTTGGGCCGGGGGATTTCCAGAAGCGAGTAGCCGCCGGTAGTGACCTCGCCGAGCCGGGCGCCGGCGACGATCATCAGATCGGTAGTGGCCAGACGGTGGCGCAGCGGTTCCGGCAGGCCGATGCCGATATGGCCGATATAGTTCGGATGGCGGTTGTCGAAATAGTCCTGACAGCGAAACGAGCAACCGACCGGCAGGTCGTTGGCTTCGGAAAACGCCTGGATCTGCTGGCAAGCCTCGGCGTCCCAGCCGCCGCCGCCGACAATCATCACCGGTGACTTGGCGGCCGCGAGCATGCTGCGTAACCGCGCCATATCCTCGGGACCGGGATGCGCCTCGATCTTGTGAAACGGGTCGGCATCACGCGGCGCGACAAAATCCGTCAGCATATCCTCGGGCAGCGCCAGGACCACCGGGCCGGGCCGACCGGAAGTCGCGGTATGAAAGGCGCGGCTGATATATTCCGGGATCCGGTTGGCGTCCTCGATCTGCGCCACCCATTTGGTCAATTGGCCGAACATCCGGCGATAATCGATCTCCTGGAACGCCTCGCGATCCATCATCTCGCGGCCAACCTGCCCGACCAGCAGCACCATCGGGGTCGAGTCCTGCATGGCGATATGAACACCGGCGCTGGCATTGGTCGCGCCCGGGCCGCGGGTCACCAGACACACGCCGGGCTTGCCGGTCAGCTTGCCATAGGCCTCCGCCATCATCGCGGCGCCACCTTCCTGGCGGCAGATGATGGTCTGAATGCTGTTGGCGTCCTGCAAGCCGTCAAGCACCGCGAGATAGCTCTCGCCCGGCACCCCGAAAACCATATCAACCCCATGGGTGCGCAGCGCGTCGACCAGAAGATGGCCGCCCAGGCGGTGTCCGGCGGTGGCGGTGTCAGTGCTCGATGAACTCATCAATATATCCCTTGTAGCGTTGCGATTTCGGTTTATCGCGATCAGCGTCATTGACGTAATGAATGGAGCTTTTGCCCTTTAACTCACGTGGCAGCACCATGACCCGCACGAAACAGCTACAGCCGTTTTCCGCCGCCTGCGCGAAGACCGGGTCAGGGCCGGATTCGAACCAGGCGTCGCCGGGACCGTATTCGTGGGAATCGCCCTCAGCGTCGATACGGATCGCGCCTTCGCGCAAGACCCGAA
>JAQBUJ010000186.1 GCA_027623845.1 Pseudomonadota bacterium | reverse complement strand
TTGGCGGATGAGCCGACCGGCAATCTCGACCCGGAGACCTCGACCGAGGTTTTCGCGCAACTCCGCCGGATCGTTGGCGCCACCGGCATTGCGGCGCTGGTGGCGACCCACAACATGGATCTGGCGCGTGGCATGGACCGGATTGTCACCCTGCAGGGCGGAAAACTCGTCGCCGTTGAGTGAGCGCTAGAGTGAACAGCGGCGCGGCGTTACCAGAGATAACCGCGATCCGGATCCGGTGTTTATCCACAAGATCCTGTGGATAAAATAAGGCCTTCCGCCACATCATGCGATCGTTCCCGTCCTGTTCCGGCTGACCCTCGGCGGCCTTTGTGCGATCCTATGCGGGATCTGAGGGGACCTGCCATGTCACACACCGATTTCGTCCACCTGACCGTCCGCACGGCCTATTCCCTGGCCGAGGGAGCGATCAAGGTGAAGGAACTGGTCGGGCTCTGCCAGAGCGCCAAGATGCCGGCGGTCGCGGTCACCGATAGCGGCAATCTGTTCGGCGCGCTTGAGTTCGCGGTCACCGCGTCCAAGGGCGGCGTGCAACCGATTATCGGCGTGACCGTTAACCTGCGCCACGAAGAAGTCGATGATGCGCGCCGGCTACGGGTGGTCGGCGGCACCAGCCATGTGGCCCTGGCGCCGGATCACCTGGTGCTGATTGCGCAGACCGACGCCGGTTATCGCAATCTTCTCGACCTGGTAAGCCAGGCGTTTCTCGAAGGAGACGGGTCCGAGACGCCGCAGATCACCATGGCCGATTTGGAAGGCAAGACGGACGGCGTGATCGCGCTTACCGGCGGTGTGCACGGCGCGGTCGGGCGTTTGTTGTTGGAGGACCGCAAAGTCGAGGCGGAGGAAATGCTGGGGGTTTTGCACCGGCTTTTCGAGGATCGCCTTTACATCGAATTGCAGCGCCATTTTTTGGAGAGCGAACGGCGGATCGAGCCGGAATTGGTCGACCTTGCCTATCGTCACGATATTCCCCTGGTCGCCACCAATGACTGCCATTTCGCCGGCGAGGATATGTACGAGGCGCATGACGTGCTGCTTTGTATCGCCGAGTCGACGACGATCAGCGATCCCAAGCGTCGCCAGGTCACCCCGCACCACCGGTTTAAATCAGCCGCTGAGATGCGGGAGTTGTTCGTCGATCTGCCCGAGGCGGTCAACAACACGATGGTGATCGCTGAGCGCTGTGGCTTTATGCCTACCACCCTCGACCCGATCCTGCCGGCCTACGACACCGGCGAGGGGCGTGACGAGGGCGACGAGTTGCGGGTCTTGGCCGAGGCCGGGTTAGAGCTGCGGCTGGAACGTCATGTGTTCACCGCCGAGATGGACGCCGGCGCGCGCGAAGCCGCCGCGACCCCCTATCGAGCACGCCTCGAGATGGAGCTTGGGGTGATCAATCAGATGGGCTTCCCCGGCTATTTCCTGATTGTCGCGGACTTCATTCAATGGGCCAAGGCGCAGGATATCCCCGTCGGGCCGGGCCGTGGCTCGGGCGCTGGGTCGGTGGTTGCCTGGGTGTTGCTGATCACCGATCTGGACCCGCTGCGTTGGGGACTGTTGTTTGAGCGGTTCCTCAATCCCGAGCGCGTGTCGATGCCGGATTTCGATATCGATTTCTGCCAGGATCGCCGGGGCGAGGTGATCGAGTACGTGCAGCGGAAATATGGCCGCGACCGAGTCGCCCAAATCATCACTTTCGGCAAGCTGCAGGCCCGCGCGGTGCTCCGCGACGTCGGCCGGGTGCTGGAAATGCCTTATGGTCAGGTCGACCGGATCTGCAAGATGGTGCCCAACAATCCGGCCAATCCATCGACCCTGGGTGAGGCGATCGAGAGCGAAAAGGAACTGCGGCGTCAACGCGATGAGGACGAGTCGGTTCGGACCCTGCTGGGTATCGGTTTGAAGCTTGAAGGGCTGTACCGAAACGCCTCGACCCATGCGGCGGGAGTGGTGATCGGTGACCGGCCGCTGAAGGAGCTGGTGCCGCTGTATCGCGATCCGCGCTCTGACATGCCGGCGACCCAATTCAACATGAAATGGGTGGAGTCGGCCGGGCTGGTGAAATTTGATTTCCTGGGCTTGAAGACGCTCTCGGTGCTGAAAAAGGCGGTGGAGCTGGTCGCCGAACGCGGCGTCACGGTTGATCTTCAATCCGTGCCGATCGACGATGCGCCGACCTACGAGATGATCGGTCGCGCCGATAGCACCGGGGTGTTCCAGCTTGAAAGTTCCGGCATGCGGGACGTGCTGCGCCGGATGCGGCCTGACCGTTTCGAGGACATCATCGCCCTGGTGGCGCTGTATCGTCCCGGTCCGATGGCCAATATCCCGAGTTATATCTCGCGCAAGCATGGCGAAGAGCCCGTCGACTACATGCACCCGAAACTGGAGCCGGTGCTGAAGGAAACCTTTGGCATCATGATCTACCAGGAGCAGGTGCAGCAGGCGGCTCAGGTCTTGGCGGGCTATACCCTTGGCGGCGCCGATTTGCTGCGCCGGGCGATGGGTAAAAAGATCCAGGCCGAGATGGACGCCCAGCGCGAAACCTTTGTCGACGGTAGCGTGGCCAATGGCGTGGATCGGGAAAAGGCCTCTTCGATCTTCGACACGATCGCCGCCTTCGCCGGCTATGGTTTCAACAAGAGCCATGCGGCGGCTTATGCGCTGGTCGCCTATCACACCGCCTATATGAAGGCGAACTACCCGGTTGAATTTCTCGCCGCGTCGATGTGCTACGACATGGGCAATACCGACAAGTTGAACATTTTTCGCACCGAGCTTCAGGCTCAGAGCATTCAGTTGTTGCCGCCCGACATCAACAAATCCGGCCGCGATTTCCTGGTTGAAGCCTTGCCGGACGGTACGTTGGCGATCCGCTATGCGCTGGCGGCGATCAAGAATGTCGGCGCCGCCGCGATGGTCGCCCTTGAGAGCGAGCGCGACGAAAACGGCCCCTATACCAGCCTCGGTGACTTCGCCACCCGGATTGATGGCCGCTCGGTCAACAAGCGCAGTCTTGAGAATCTGGTGCGGGCCGGCGCGATGGACGGGTTGCACGATAACCGGGCCCAGCTCATGGACGGCGCCGACATGGTGCTGCGCCACGCCACCGCCGCTGCCGAGGAACGTTCGTCCGACCAGACCAACCTTTTCGGCGGCGCCGGCGAGGTGCAGGAGGTTAAAGTGGCTTTGCCGGCCAGGCATGACTGGTCGGCGTTGGACCGGTTGCAGCACGAGTTCGAGGCGATCGGCTTCTACCTCTCCTCGCACCCGTTGGACGCCTATGGCCCGGCGTTGGAGCGGGTCGGTGTGGTCGAATCTTCGGGAATCGCCGCCACCGTCGCCGCCAAGAGTGGGTCCGGGCGGCTCAATGTCGCCGGCATCGTCGGGGCCAGCCGGGTTCGGACCAATCAGCGCGGTAACAAATACGCCTTCGTGCAGATGAGCGATCGTTCCGGCGTGTTCGAAGTCACCATTTTCTCCGAAGTGCTGGCCGAAGCGCGGGAATTGCTGAACAGTACCCAACCCTTGCTGGTACGGGTCGACGCCAAGCTTGAGGAGGGATCGGTGCGGTTGATCGCCAGTCGTATCCAGCTGCTGGATGAGGCGATGCAATCGGCGGCGAAGGGCCTAAAAGTCTATTTGAAGGACATTGAAACGGTCGAAAAACTGCAAACAATTCTGTCGACCCACGCCCGTGGCCGCGGGGCGGTCAAGGTGGTGGTGCAATCCGCCGAACGCGAGGTCGACCTGGCGCTTCCCGATGCCTATCGAATCGATGCCCGCATCCGCTCGGCGGTGAAATCCCTGCCGGGTATCGTCGATGTGCGGGATATCTGAGGGACCAGTCACGCAAGATTGTGGTGGATTGTGCAGGATTATATTGATTCCGTCACCGCCACCGCGTCACCATTGATGCATCCGCGCTGCGACGCATCGCACGACAATCGACGAGCCCATGGTGAAACCACCGAGATCTTTCCGCGACTTTGAGGCCCCGAGCGTGCCGGCTTGGCCAAGAGTGCTGGTGCTGGTCGCGGGATTGCTGCTCGTCGGTTTTGTCGGCTGGATAGCCTATACCAACAGCACCCTTGGCCAATGTCACGGTCAGGAACGCGAGGTTGCGGAGTTTCGTTTCGGCATCAGTCTGAAGCAGATGATGAACCTGCCGATCCACGAACAGGACCGCGAACGCTTTGACGGGTTGTGCCGGATGTATCAGGCCAAGTGCTATCGTCATCTCGACGGCGACGCGCGCCACATGTGCCGACCGATCTAGCGCGCATTCAGTCGGTAACCATAGGTTCTACAATTCAGAGTAGGGATTTCCCATCTTGGCCGACCTGAAACGCATTGCGATTTGTGGTTTCAATCTGGAAAGCAATCGCTTCGCACCGAGCTGCGCGCGGCCGGATTTCGAAGAGAACATGTATTTCCAGGGGGACGAGATTTCGCGTCAGGCGAGGCTTGAGACACCGGCGATACATCTTGGCGTCAAAGGCTTCTATGCGGTCATGGATGCGGCCTTTGGCGGGGTCGAGGGGTGGCGGGCTGCGCCGGCGGTGATCGTCGGCTCGACGCCAGCCGGGCCGGTCGAGGAGGTCTTCTTCAAGGAATTCCTGCAGGAGTTGCGCGAGCGACTTCAGGCCATCGGCCCGGTGGACGGGGTGTATCTCTGCCAGCATGGGGCGGCAGTGGCCACCCATACCCATGATCCCGACGGCGATATGTTTGCCCTGGTTCGCGGCATTGTCGGCCCCGACGTACCGGTGATCGCCACCCTGGATCTGCATGCCAATGTGTCCGAGGTGATGATGGACACAACCGATATGTTGATCGGTTATCGAACCAACCCGCATGTCGACATGTACGAGCGCGGCGAGGAGGCGGCGCGGGCGATGCTGGAGGTATTCGCCGGTGTGCGACCGGAAAAATTTCGAATTCGGTTACCGTTGGTGGCGCCGTCGGTGACCCAGTTGACCGCCGAGGGCTATCCTTATGGGGATCTGATACGGCTTGGCCAGACCCGGATTGGCGAGGCGGTGATGAACGTCACCATCCTCTCGGGCTTTGCTTTTGGCGACACGCCGAAGAACGGCATGACGGTGATCACCCATACCAGGGGCGACCCGGCTCTCGCCCGGCGGGTCACGACCGAGCTTGCCGAGGCCGGATGGGCCGACCGGCAGCGCTACCGCACGGCGATGATCAGCTTGGTCGATGCGACCGCCAGGGCCAAGACGGTGGGCGCCGATGGGACGGCAGAGCCGTTGCTGTTCGCCGACCCGGCGGACAATCCCGGCGGCGGCGGACGCGGCAATACCACTTACATTCTAAAATCATTCCTCGATGCCGGGGTCGAGGGCTGCGTGCTCTCGGTGTTCTTCGATAAGGCGGCGGTGGCGGTCGCCGTCGCGGCGGGTGTCGGCGCCCGCATCAAGGTGACCTTGAATGCCGAGGAGGACACGGAATTCTCCGACCCTCTGGCGGTCGAGGCGCGGGTGGTCTCGCTTCATGACGGCAGATTCGTTGGCCATTACGGCATGGTCGCCGGAACCACCGGCGATACCGGGGCGACGGCGGTACTCGACCTCGGCGGGGTCACGGTCATCTGCATCAGCAAACGCCAGCAATGCCGGTCGTCGGACTACATCTCGGCTTTCGGCATCGATCCGGCGGCGTGCCGGTCGATCGTGGTGAAGTCGCGCGGGCATTTTCGGGCCGGCTTCCAGCACCTTTTCCCAGCCGAGCGAATCCTGGAGATCGACGTACCGGGCCTAACGTCGCCTAATCTGGCTAATTTCGATTGGCGTTATCTGCCGCGCCCGGTGTTCCCGTTGGATCCCGACGCGGCCTGGGAGTCGAGCTGAAGCTCAGACCATCAACCGCAAGCTCAAATGGTTCTCCAAGGGCAGCGTAAGCGCCCCCGGCTGCTCGAAGGACGGCGGGTTGTCCGGCGATCGCCAACCCGCGCCAGTGGTGTGCTTGATCATCATGCCAGCGCCTTCGACCAATTGATCGGCGCTGTTCGGCTCCAGCCGATACCCGTCGAGCGACTTGAGCGCGGTTCGGTTGAACATCCCCCGATGCAGGATTTCGAGGGTTACGTCCTCGCCATTGGCATTGATGACCCGTTGCGGCATGGCTACCGCGCGGTCTTCATAGGTTCGACCGATATTGGGCTGATTGCATCTCAGCAGTGGGCAACCCAACGGTAACGCCAATTGGGCTGGGCCGGATGGAGAAAGCTCCATGAAAAACCGTGCCCGCTCGATGGCTGCGGCCTGAAGCATCAGCGCGTCGGACGCCAGGTCGATGAGACCGGGCCGGTCGGGAAGAGCGGTCATGCCGGGATGGCCGATGCGTACGACTTGGCCGCCGGCGCCGAGGATCGCCTCATAGACCGGCAGCGCATCCTCGATGCGGAAATCCCGCACCGCATCGCGGGGACGGATGGCATAGCCGGGTTCACGATAGTGGATTACAACGAACCACCCGGGGCCGACTTTCGCCGCCAGTTGCTGCGCCCAGCGTTCGGCGTCCGGCACCCGGAA
>JAQBUJ010000185.1 GCA_027623845.1 Pseudomonadota bacterium | reverse complement strand
AAAAGGATCTCGAGGGATTCAGACTGCTCAATTCATGTCACGCGAAAATTCACCCGATTGCCCTGCGCCGCAGGGGTTGGAGATTGCGGCGGCTCGCTTAATCGTGCATAAACTCTGGCGATCGCAGGTGAGTCGTTGTTTGTTGACTTAGGATTGGAGCGAATCCGATGGGCGCCTTCAGTATCTGGCATTGGTTGCTTGTTCTGGCTATCGCATTATTGATGTTCGGCGGTCGTGGCAAGATCTCTGCCTTGATGGGGGATTTTGGCAAAGGACTGACGAGCTTCAAAAAGGGTATGAAGGAGGGCGACACCGCTGAGGCGGATGAAGACGCCAAGGCGTTGAAGAGCGAAACCGCCGCCGCCGCCGCCGATACCCCGAAAAGCGATCAAACGGCGAAAAGCTGACTTTCGCCGCCGCTGCCGCCGGCATCTTTGCCGGCGTTGATCTCGAGTTTCGTCGCGGCCCAGTAAAAAGCGGGTCGCATCCGTTTCATAGGACGCTTTTATGTTGGACCTCGGCTGGCAGGAATTTTTCCTGATCGCGACAATCGCTGTCGTCGTCGTTGGTCCCAAGGACCTGCCGAATGTCATTCGCGCGGTTATGCAGTGGGTCCGCAAGATCCGCACCATGGCGCGTGAGTTCCAAGGGTCCGTCGAGGAAATCGCGCGCGAGGCGGAACTCGATGAAGTCCGCCGTGAAGCGACGAAATTAATGGACCAAGACCTCTCCAAATCGATTCTCGATACGGTTGACCCGGACCGGGAGATGACCAATTCGCTGAAAGACGCCCGCGCCAGCATCGAAGCTGAGGAGACGCCCGGTAAAATCCGCCTGCCAGATGATAATCGGATTGGTGGATGGGAGGCTGCATCGGTTTCCACGCCGCCGAATTCGATTGTTCCGCCCGGAGCGCCGGCGTCGAACCCGGCGCCGAACGAGGAAACAGCCGAGGTGGGCAATCCTGCCGCCCCGACTCCAAAGACTAAACCACGGGCCAAGCCAGCGGCCAAGAGAGCTGCGAAACCCAAGGCGGCCACCAAGACTGCCTCGGCTGCATCGAAACCGGCGAGCAAGCCAGCCGCCAAGACGACCGCTGCCGGCAAGCCGCGCAAACCCCGCGCCGCGCCGAAGACGAAAAAGCCATCCGCTGAGGCCACCGCTGCATCGTCGCCGGATGCGACGTTTGATACCCGGCCCGACGCTCCAGCGACGGAGTCCTAGGGCATGCCGGCTGGAGATTTCGAAGAGAGCAAGATGCCGCTGCTGGATCACTTGGTCGAGCTGCGCCAGCGGTTATTGTATTCCTTCATCGGGATGATCGTGGCGTTCATCCTGTGCTATTCGGTCGCCGGGCACATCTACAATTTCCTGGTTCAGCCACTGGCCGATGCGACGGCCGGGCAGGAGGGCCGGCGGATGATTTTCACCGCGCTGCACGAGGCCTTTTTCACTCAGATCAAGGTCGCCTTCTTCGCCGCGATGTGTATTTCCTTTCCGATCATAGCGGTGCAGTTTTGGGGGTTTATTTCTCCCGGGCTTTATAAGAACGAGAAAAAAGCCTTTCTGCCGTTCCTTGCGGCGACCCCGGTGTTGTTCGTGGTCGGTGCGGCGATGGTCTATTATCTGGTGATCCCGCTGGCTTGGCGATTTTTCCTGAGTTTTGAAACCCCCGGCGGCGACGGCACCCTGCCGATGGAGCTGGAGCCGAAGGTCGACCAGTATCTTTCTCTGGTGATGCGTCTGATTTTCGCCTTCGGAGTCTGTTTCGAACTACCGGTGCTGATCGTTCTGTTGGCCAAGGTCGGGATCGTGTCCTCGGACGGTCTGAAGGCGAAACGCAAATACGCGGTGCTTATCGCTTTTGTTGTGGCGGCGGTGCTGACGCCGCCGGATGTGATCAGTCAGGTTCTGCTCGCGGTCCCGGTGATCATTCTTTACGAGATCTCGATCCTATGCGCTCGGTTCATCGAGAAACACCGTGGTGACCCGGCGGATGACGAGGGTGCGGACGAAGATGAACCCGAAGCAGTGTAGCGGCGCTGTTTAGCGGCGCTGTCTAGGGAGACGGGGCGGTGTCTCTGGACCGTGGCCCCGGGCGTCAGTATAACTGCCCGAATTCGTGACCCGGCACCGGTTTGGGCTTTGCAATGCATGACATCAGACGCATCCGCGAGGATGGAGCTCGTTTCGACGCGGCAATGAAGCGCCGCGGTATCGAGCCGGTTTCGGCGGCGATCCTTGAGGCCGACGGGCTGTGGCGCCAGGGCACCACCGAATTGCAATCACTGCAGCAGCGCCGAAACGAGGCCTCGAAGCAAATCGGCCTGCTGAAGCGCGATGGCCAGGACGCCTCGGCGCTGATCGACGAGGTCGCCAGCATCAAGACCCGCATGCAGGACCTTGAGGAGCAAGGCCGCCTGCTTGAGGCGCGTCTCGACGAAATGCTGGCCGGACTGCCCAACTGGCTCGGCGATGATGTGCCCGACGGCGCCGACGAGGACGAAAACCAAGAAGTCCGGCGTGTCGGCGCGCCCCCGAATTTCGCTTTCACCCCGCGCGACCATGTGGCCATAGGCGAGGGGTTGGGGCTGATGGATTTCGCCGGCGGGGCCAAACTATCCGGCGCCCGGTTTGTGGTCTTGAGAGGCATGCTGGCGCGGCTGGAGCGCGGTTTGGCGAATTTCATGCTGGATCACCAGACCAAGGAATACGGCTATACCGAGATGTCGCCGCCGGTGATGGTGCAAGAACACGCACTCTATGGCACCGGTCAGCTGCCGAAATTTCGCGATCAGCAATTCCAGACCACGGACGGGTTTTGGCTGATCCCGACCGCCGAGGTGCCGCTCACCAATCTGTTCGCCGATGAGATCCTCGACGAAAGCGATCTGCCGCTTCGGTTGACCGCCTATACCCAGTGCTTTCGCTCGGAAGCCGGGGCCGCCGGGCGTGACACCCGGGGGATGATCCGCATGCACCAGTTCGGCAAGGTCGAGATGGTCTCGATCACCGATCCCGAGCATTCCGAGGCCGAGCATCAGCGGATGACCGAATGCGCCGAGGATATTCTGACGCGCCTTGGCCTGGCGTTCCGTACGGTTGTCCTTTGTGCCGGCGACACCGGGTTCTCGGCCCATAAAACCTACGACATCGAAGTATGGCTGCCCGGACAGGATGACGGCGCCGGGCGCTATCGCGAGATTTCCAGCTGCTCCAACTGCGGTGAATTCCAGGCCCGCCGGATGAAGGCGCGGTTCCGCCGCGAGGGGGGCAAGAAAAACGCATTCCTGCATACGCTGAACGGCTCGGGACTGGCCGTTGGACGCACCCTGGTAGCGGTTCTGGAAAATTATCAACAAGCCGACGGGAGCGTGCTGATTCCCGATGCGCTGCGTCCCTACATGGACGGCCTGGAGCGGATTTCGCCGGCGGCGTGACTCCCCTTCCACATTCACCGGCGCACACTGGAGCAGGGCGAAATGAGCGACTGGCCACTCGACCTTAAGAGCGCGCGAATCCTGCTCTCGAATGATGACGGCTTTGGCGCTCCCGGGTTGGTCATATTGAGACGCGTCGTTGAATCGCTTTGTGACGACGTTTGGGTCGTGGCGCCGGAAACTGAACAAAGCGGCGCCGGGCACTCATTGACTCTCGGGCGGCCTTTGCGGATTAAAGAGCGCGGGCCAAAAGCCTATTCGATCGACGGCACGCCGACCGATTGCATGCTGCTCTCGATCAACCGCATTCTGTCGGATCATAAACCCGACCTGGTGCTATCCGGGGTCAATCGGGGCTGCAATCTTGGCGAGGACGTGACCTATTCCGGAACCATTGCGGCGGCGTTCGAGGCGACGATCCTTGGCGTGCCGGCGATCGCGTTCAGCCAAGACCTTGGCGAGGGCGATGTGGAGGATTGGCGGGTTGGCGAGGCGCATCTGGCCGACCTGACCAAACGATTGGTGCAGACCGGCTGGCCGGCCAATACATTGATCAACGTAAATTTCCCCTCCGGATCCGCCGACGCGGTGACCGGGATCAGGGCAACCAGCCAGGGCCGCGAAAAGGTTGGCGATCACATCGCTCAAGCCTTCGATCCTCGCGGTCGGGCCTATTACTGGATCGGCAAAAAACATACCGGCGAGGATGCGGCCAATGATACCGACGTGGCGACGATTGTGGCTGGGGCGATCTCGGTGACGCCGATCGATCTTGATTTTACCGATCGCGCGACCCTGGACGATCTGTCGCGGGTTTTGGCGTGAGCGATCTCGATGCCCAAAAGATCCAGTTGATTATGGATCTCCGGCGCGAGGGCATCAGTGATCTGGCGATCCTGAACGCGATCGAGCGGGTGCCGCGCGAGATCTTCGTGCCGGAAACCTTCCGCGAGCATGCCTACGACAATCGGGCGTTGCCGATTGCCTCGGGGCAGACGATCTCGCAGCCCTTTGTCGTCGCCTATATGACTGCGGCGTTGGAACTGACCGATCGGCACAAGGTTTTGGAGATCGGCACCGGCTCCGGCTATCAGGCCGCGGTTCTGGCAAGGTTGTGTCGCCGGGTCTACACGGTGGAACGGCACATGGACCTGTTGATCGAGGCGGAGCAGCGCTTTAAGCAACTCGATCTTCACACCATCGTGATCCGCCATGGCGACGGGACCGCCGGATGGGCCGAGCAGGCGCCGTTCGACCGGATCATGGTTACCGCCGCCGCGCCGGAAATGCCGACCGGGTTGGCCGGACAATTGGCTGATGGCGGCATTATGGTGGTCCCGGTCGGACCGGATGGCGGCGATCAGGTGATCATCCGGTTGCGGCGCACCGGCGACCGATTCGAGACCACGAAGATGCTTCCGGTGCGCTTCGTTCCGTTGGTCAGTGACCCGGTATCGCCCCGCCCTGTGCTTGATTGAGCCGGCTTGCTTGAGCCACCGGTTCCGGGGCTCTAGAATACGGTATTGTGATCCGGGGACGCTGAAACTGCCGAGCATGACCAAACAGCCGATCATCATGGCCGTGCTGATCGCCGGGTTTATCGCCGGCTGCTCTGGCGTATCGGACAATTTTCCGCGTCTGGTGAACAGCCCGCCCTCGGCGGCGCGCGCCAGCATACCGCAATCCATACCGATCCCGACTTCCGGGATCGTCGATGTGGCGCCCGGCGACACGGTTTACTCAATTGCGCGGCGCTATGGCGTGGCGATGCGCGACGTGATCGACGCCAACAGGCTTAAAGCCCCTTTCGTGCTTGAAATTGGCCAATCCCTGCGCCTGCCGCCGCCGCGACTCTACGTCGTGTCGCCGGGAGATACGATATTTTCGATCTCGCAGCGCTTTGGTGTTGATATGCGCACCCTGGTGTCGATGAATGGCCTGGCGGCGCCGTATCAAGTGAGCGCAGGCCAGGCGTTGAAGATGCCGGTACGCGGGGCGGCCAAACCAACCGCCCGAGCACCGGCGGCGGTAACCGGCTTAATACCATTGCCGCCATTCCCTTGCCGGCGCCGCGGCCAAGCGCTGTGGGATCGACAACTCAGCGCCCGTCAAGCCAACGCCCGGCGATCCAACCGCCTAAACGTGGCGGCAAACGGTTCCTTTGGCCGGTTCGCGGGCGAATCATATCGAATTTTGGGCCACGCGCCGGCGGTTTGCATAATGACGGAATCAACATTGCGGCGCCGAAAGGCACGCCGATCCGCGCCGCCGAAAATGGCGTGGTCGCTTATGCCGGCAAGGAATTGCGTGGCTTTGGTAATTTGCTGCTGATCAAACATGCCAGCGGCTGGACCACGGCTTATGCCCATGCCGACAAGCTTTTGGTGCGCCGGGGGGATCGGGTGAAACGCGGTCAGACCATCGCCACGATCGGCAGTAGCGGCGGTGTCGGGCGACCACAACTGCATTTCGAGCTGCGACAGGGCTCTCGGGCTCTGGACCCGCGCCAAGAGCTTGAAATTTAAGGGCCAGTCGAGCCTCGCCGGGCGGCATTGGCTGTCCGTCCTCATAAGTTACCGCCCTGGGCGCTGGGATCGTTGCATTTGAGCGCTGTCCCGCTATAGTCCCGCGATCCCAGCACGGGAGGGTCGAAAATCGACCCGCCCCGGTATTTTTCATGCTCGGTCGAGCGCCGAGAACCAAGGAGAGCGCCATGTTCACCACGCCAGCATATGCCCAGGTCGGAGGCGGTGTCGGAGGATTCGACCTGATGGCGCTGGCCCCCCTGGTGCTGATCTTCGTCGTCTTCTATTTCCTGCTTATCCGCCCTCAGCAAAAGCGGGCGAAAGAGCACAAGGAAATGCTGACGAAGATCCAGCGTAACGACCGGGTGGTCACCACTGGCGGGCTGATTGGCAAGGTGGCGAAAGTCCATGATGAGCGGGAGGAACTTGAAATCGATATCGCGGAAGGCGTTCGGGTGCATGTGCGCCGAGGCATGATCGCCGAGGTGTCCTCTAAGGGCAGCGACTGAGTCGCTCGGCCACCGCGAACCGTACCGCTTTCATGGCTGAGAGGCCTCCACGGACGAACGGATAACGTGATCTGATGCTTCAGTTTTCCCACTGGAAGACAACCAT
>JAQBUJ010000184.1 GCA_027623845.1 Pseudomonadota bacterium | reverse complement strand
ATGGTGGTCGAGGCGGACGAGTCCGATGGCAGCTTCAACCGCTTGCCGGCGACCATCGCCGTGGTGACCAATATCGATCCCGAGCATCTCGATTTCCACGGCACCTTTGAAAATCTGCAAGAGGCGTTCCGGGCCTTCGTCGCCAATATCCCGTTTTATGGTTTCGCCATCATGTGCATCGATCACCCCGTCGTTCAGGCCCTGATTCCCAGGGTCTCCGACCGGCGTATCGTGACCTATGGGATGTCGCCGCAGGCGGATGTCCGAGGTTCGGAGATGTCGATCACCCCGGCGGGCTCGCGGTTCACCGTGACGCTGAAGGATCGCGGGCGCGACACCGAGACGGTGATCCGGGACCTGGCCCTGCCGATGTATGGGGCTCACAACGTGCTGAACGCGCTGGCCGCCGTCGGGGTCGCCCATGAGATGGGCATGACCGAGGCGCTGATCCGCGCCGGCTTGGTGAACTTTCAAGGCGTTAAGCGGCGCTTTACCAAAACCGGCGAATCGCACGGCATCACGGTGATCGACGATTACGGGCATCACCCGGTCGAGATCACCGCGGTCCTGAGCGCCGCCCGTTCGGCCTGCCCCGAGGGTCGCACCATCGCGGTGGTGCAACCGCATCGCTATTCCCGGCTGGCCGATTTGTTCGAGGATTTCTGCGGCTGCTTCAACGATGCCGACCATGTCATCGTCGCCGATGTCTATGCCGCCGGCGAGGAACCGATCGAGGGAGCGGACCGGGATGGTTTGGTGGCCGGCCTGCGAGCCCGTGGTCATCGTCACGTCTCGCCGCTCAACGATCCGGTGGAGCTTGCGGCCCGGGTCGCCGATATCGCCAGGGCGGGTGATTTCGTTGTCTGTCTTGGCGCCGGTAACATCACCAACTGGGCGCAGACACTGCCGGAAGAGCTTGAGCATATCCTCGGCGCCACTTCGCAAGACCCGGCGCCGGCGATGGCTGAGCCTGGGGCCTTGAACCAGAACCACCCTTCGACGGTTCCCGAGCAAGCGTCGGAACTCACCGATACCGATACGGCGGAGGGCGAGCGATGATGGCCGCCCAACGACATGATCAATCCGATGCCGGTGGCTTGCTTGAGCGCTTGCCGGCGGTTCGCGGTCGATACGCTGAAAACGTCGAGATGGCGCCGTTCACCTGGTTCCGCGTCGGCGGTCCGGCCGAGGTGGTGTTCCGTCCTGCCGACCCGGCCGATCTGGCGGCGTTCCTGGCGGCCAAACCCGATGATATTCCGGTCACCGTCATCGGCGTGACCTCGAACCTGCTGGTGCGCGATGGCGGCATCGCCGGGGTGGTGGTTCGTTTGGGCAAGGAATTCGCGGCGATCGATTTTTCAGCCCGGCAAGTCAGGGTCGGCGCGGCGATGCTGGATGCAAACGTCGCCCAGGCGGCCCTGCGCGCCGGTCGCGGCGGTCTCGAATTTCTCAGCGGCATTCCCGGCAGTATCGGTGGCGGGCTGCGGATGAATGCCGGCGCCTATGGCCGTGAATTCAAGGACGTGCTGATCGAGGCCGAAGCCGTCGACCCGCTGGGCCGGCTGCATCGATTGGCGCCCGACGAGATGGATATGGGGTACCGGCGCTGCGGCGTCGCCAAGGACTGGATCTTCGTGTCCGGCTTGTTCGTCGCCGCGCCCGGTGAGGTCGACGAAATCGAACGGAGCATGGCCGAGATCCGGGCCGCGCGGCAGGCCAGTCAGCCAATCCGCGCCCGCACCGGCGGCAGCACCTTTGCGAACCCGGCCTCTAACCCGGCCTCTAACCCCGCCTCTAACCCTGCCTCTAACCCTGCCTCTAACCCCGGCGCAAGCCCTGACCCCGCGAACGCCAAAGAGGCTAAATCTTGGGAGCTGATCGACGCCGCCGGATGCCGTGGGCTGCGCCTCGGCGGGGCGATGGTGTCGGAGCTGCATTGCAATTTCCTGATCAACACCGGAACCGCCACCGCCGCCGAGTTGGAAGCCTTGGGCGAGGAAGTGCGTCGCCGGGTGTTGGAGACAAGCGGTGTCGATTTGCGCTGGGAAATCCGCCGAATTGGGATGCCGGCTGAGAAAAAGGAGGCGACCCGATGAGTATGCATGTGGCGGTCCTGATGGGCGGTTGGTCCGCCGAGCGTGAGGTTTCGTTGTCGTCCGGTCGCGCCAGCGCTGAGGCGCTGCGAACCGCCGGCTATCGGGTGAGTGAGATCGACGTTGATCGCCGGGTGGCGCAAACGCTGGCGGCGCTTGGCCCGGATGTATGCTTCAACGCGCTGCATGGACCGTTCGGCGAGGATGGCAATATCCAGGGCCTGCTCAACATCATGGGCGTTCCCTATACCCACTCCGGCGTTCAGGCATCGGCGTTGGCGATGGACAAGCCGAGGGCCAAGCGGCTGTTTGCCCAAGCTGGCCTACGGTGTCCCGACGGTATGGTGTGCTCACGCCAGGACACCATGGTCGGCAACACCTACGAGCCGCCTTATGTGGTGAAGCCGCTAAATCAAGGCTCCAGCATCGGCGTGCAGATTATCCTCCAGGGCGACAATCAACCGCCGCTGGCCGATGACTGGGCTTTTGGTGACCAGGTTTTGGTCGAAAAATATATTCCCGGTCGCGAGCTGACCGTTGGGGTTTTCGACGGCGAGGCCTTCTGCGTTACCGAAATCACCTCAAAGCGGGGCTTCTACGACTACGACGCCAAATATGAAGATGGCGGCTCGGTGCATCTCGTGCCGGCGGCCTTGCCGGACGAAATCACCAATGAAGCGCTCTCAATGGCGGTCCGCTCGTATGAAGCCTTGGGGTGTCGCGGCGTGGCCCGCTCGGATTTCCGTTTCGACGACACCAAAGAGCGGCTGGGCGAGCTGTATCTGCTGGAGATCAATACCCAACCCGGAATGACCGCAACCTCGACGGTTCCCGAGCAAGCGGCGTTCCGTGGCATCGGGTTCCCTGAGTTGGTGTCGCGGATGGTGGAGGACGCTAGATGCGATCTGTAAAGACAGCCAAGCGGCCCAAGCCCTCGGCCAACTGGGCGCAGCGCTGGATCCGCCAGTTGCCGATGCGCACCGTGCTGTTCGCCGGGCTCAGCTTGACCACGGTCGGCGTATTGGCCGGCCTCGGATGGCATGCGGCGAATAGCGGCGTGGTCAACCGTCTCCTAATTGCCGGCGAGGCGGGTTTCCGGGAAATATCCATCCGGACTGGTCTGGCGGTGCGCGACGTTATGGTCTCGGGCCGGGATCGCACGGCGCGGGCTGAGTTGCTGCGGGCGATCGGTATCAAAGCCGGCGATCCGATCCTGACAGTCGACCTGGCGGGCGCTCACCTCCGGATCGCGTCGCTCGCCTGGGTGAAGCAGGTCCGGGTCGAACGCCGGTTGCCGGATACGGTTTTCGTCAGCCTGGTCGAGCGGGAGCCGATGGCGCTTTGGCAACGAAACGGCAAGCTGCACCTGATCGATCGCGATGGTGGGGTGATCCCCAGTGCGGAGGTCGAAAAATTCTCCGATCTGCCGATCGTCATCGGCCAGGACGCACCGCCGCGTACGCGGGACGTTCTGGCGATGCTGTCCCGCGAGCCGGACCTGCGTCAACGGGTGCGTGCGGTTACCTGGGTGGGAGAGCGGCGCTGGGATGTGCGGGTGGACGATCGAATTAATGTGCAGCTTCCCGAGCAGGCGCCCTTTGAAGCTTGGGCGCAGTTGGCCCGAATGGAACGCGAGCACGGTGTGCTCCGGCGCGACGTGATCGCTATCGACATGCGTCTGCGCGACCAACTTGTCGTCCGCGTAGCCCCGGAAACCGCGGCTCGATTGCGCCGCCGTGGCCGTGACACGTGAGGGCGGGATGAAAAAGGGACCAATGCGGTGAAAAGGACCTTGGCAAAATCGAAGGGTGATTTGGTCGCGGCGCTCGACGTCGGCTCGACCAAGACTTGCTGCTTCGTTGCGCGGGTCGGTGAGGCGAATCCGACCGAGGCCAATGCGAGCCTTTCGGGGGTTCGCATCCTTGGTATCGGCCATCAGGTCGCCAAAGGGGTGCGCAACGGCGCGGTTATCGACATGGAGGCCGCCGAGATCGCCATCCGCCGGTCGGTCCATGCCGCCGAGACGATGGCCAAGGAAAGAGTAAGCCGGGTCTTCGTCAATCTGTCCGGTGGGTATCCGATGTCGCGGACTTTCGGGGTCGAGGTGGCGATTGATGGCCATGAGGTAGGAGACACCGACCTGAGGCGCATTCTTGGTCATGGCCGGTCGGTGGAAATCGAGGCGGACCGGGATTTGATCCATTCGATTCCCGTAGGGTTTTCGATCGATGGCAATCGCGGTATTCGCGACCCTCGCGGCATGGCTGGGCAAAAGCTCGGCGCACATATCCATCTGGTAACCGCGGCCTCGGGGCCGGTGCGCAATCTTTCGATGGTCGTGCAGCGCTGCCATCTGGACATCGACGGTTATGTCGCCTCGCCTTATGCGTCGGGGCTGGCGTGTCTGGTTGAGGACGAGATGGATCTCGGCGTCACCGTGGTCGACATGGGCGGCGGCACAACCACGGTCGCGGTGTTCTTCGACGGAAGTGTGGTGTTCACCGATGTGGTGCCGGTTGGCGGCGCGCATGTGACCAACGATATCGCCCGCGGTCTGTCGACGCCGATCGCCGAGGCGGAACGCCTGAAGACCCTGCATGGCTGCGCCACGCTCTCGCCGTTGGACGACCGCGAGACGCTAGAAGTTCCACAGGTCGGCGAAGAGGCCGGCGCACAGCCCAACCAAGTTCAAAAATCGATGTTGATCCGCATTATTCAACCTCGATTGGAAGAAATTTTCGAAATGGTCAAGTCGCGTCTGGAGCAATCCGGGTTCGACAAGATCGCTGGCCGCCGCGCGGTTCTTACCGGTGGGGCGAGCCAAATGCCGGGTCTTCGCGACCTGGCGCAAAAAGTCCTGGATAAGCAGGTTCGTTTGGGCCGGCCGATCAGGATAAGCGGATTGGCGGACGCAGCCTCCGGACCGGCGTTTTCGACCTGCGCCGGGCTATTGGCCTATGCCGTCGATCCTGGCTTCGATGTTCCCACGATAGGGGGCGCCGACAAGATAGAACCGGCCGGCATGCTGGGTCGTGTCGGTTCATGGCTGAGGGAGAATTTCTAATGGCAAGCAAACAAGCCCTGCATGCGGTGGTCGCCTCGAATGGCGCCTGTCGCAGACGGCCGGTGATCCTGTCGACCGTCACCCGTACTCATTCCAATGAGGATCGTCCCGTGAAACTCGTTCGCGAGTTCGATCCGATCCGCAACCCCAAAACCCGGAGAGTGTAAATGACCATCAACTTTTCCGTTCCGCACGACGACAATGAACTGAAGCCGCGGATTACCGTGATCGGGGTTGGCGGCGCTGGCGGCAATGCCGTCAACAATATGATTCGATCCAATCTCGAGGGTGTCGAATTCATTGTCACCAATACGGACAGCCAATCCCTGAACTTGTCCTTGGCGGACCGTCGCCTGCAACTCGGCCCGACGGTGACCCAGGGCTTGGGAGCCGGCTCGCGTCCGGATGTCGGCAAGGCCGCCGCCGAGGAGGCGATGGAAGACCTGATCACCGAGCTTGGTGACAGCAACATGGTGTTCATCACCGCCGGTATGGGCGGTGGCACCGGGACCGGCGCCGCGCCGGTGATCGCCCAGGCCGCCCGCGAGCGCGGGATTCTGACGGTCGGCGTGATCACCAAGCCGTTTCACTTCGAGGGCGCGCATCGGATGCGCACCGCCGAGCAGGGCATTGAGGAGCTGTCGCAATATGTCGACACGCTGATCATCATCCCGAACCAGAACCTGTTCCGGATCGCCAACGAGAAAACCACCTTCGCCGATGCCTTCCACATGGCGGACAACGTTCTGCACCAAGGGGTGCGCGGGGTCACCGATCTTATGGTGATGCCCGGCCTGATCAATCTCGACTTCGCCGACATTCGCACGGTGATGAGCGAGATGGGTAAGGCGATGATGGGAACTGGCGAGGCGAGCGGCGAAAAGCGGGCGCTTGAGGCGGCGGAATCGGCGATCAGCAATCCGCTGCTCGACGACATGTCGATGAAGGGCGCGCGCGGGGTGCTGATCAACATCACCGGCGGCATGGACATGACCTTGTTCGAGGTCGACGAGGCGGCCAATCGGATGCGTGAGGAAGTCGATTCCGATGCGAACATCATCTTTGGCTCGACCTTCGATGAGAAGCTTGATGGGATGATGCGGGTTTCGGTGGTCGCCACCGGCATCGCGGCCGAAGGTCTGGCGGCGAAACCGCGCCCGCAGATGACCCTGGTGTCGAGCCGGGCCAAGCAGGCATCGGCCCCGGAACCGGAGACCGATAACGCCATCACCGCTGCGGCCCCGTCGCTGGAAGCGGAACCTGTGTTGCGCACCGGCACCGATGACGCGCCGATGATCTCTGATGCGGTTGCCGAGTCAATCGCGACGGCGGAAGCCAAGTTGGCGGCGACCGCCTCGATCGCGCGTCAAATTGAGGAAAATACGGCCTCCGTCGATACCGCGCGCGGGTATGAGGAAAATAACCAGCCCTACGGTATGTCAG
>JAQBUJ010000183.1 GCA_027623845.1 Pseudomonadota bacterium | reverse complement strand
GGTGTCGCGCACATCGGAAGCCTTTTCGCCGAAGATCGCGCGGAGCAATTTCTCCTCCGGCGTCATCGGCGACTCGCCCTTCGGCGTGACCTTGCCGACCAGAATGTCGCCCGGATTAACCTCGGCGCCGATGTAGACGATGCCGGCCTCGTCGAGGTTCTTCAGCGCCTCCTCGCCGACATTCGGAATGTCTCGGGTGATCTCTTCTTGGCCAAGCTTGGTATCCCGGGCCATGATTTCGAATTCCTCGATATGGATCGAGGTGAACACATCGTCACGGACGATGCGCTCGGAAATCAGGATCGAATCCTCGAAATTGTAACCATTCCAAGGCATGAACGCGACGAGCACATTTCGCCCAAGCGCCAGCTCACCAAGCTCGGTCGACGGACCATCGGCAATGATATCGCCGGCCTGCACCAGGTCGCCCACAGCAACCAGCGGACGCTGATTGATACAGGTGTTCTGGTTCGACCGTTGGAACTTCAGCAAGCTGTAGATGTCGACATTTGATTGCGACGTCACGTTCTGTTCCGACGACCGCACCACAATGCGCTGGGCGTCCACTTGATCAACGACGCCAGAGCGACGCGCCATGATCGACACGCCGGAATCCCGGGCGACGATGGCTTCCATACCGGTGCCCACATAGGGCGCTTCGGCGCGAACCAACGGCACCGCTTGACGCTGCATGTTCGATCCCATCAGAGCGCGATTGGCGTCATCGTTCTCAAGGAAAGGGATCAACGCCGCCGCCACCGAAACCAACTGCTTCGGCGACACGTCAATCAGATCAATCTCCGAGGGCCGCGCCAAACCGATATCGCCTTGACGGCGCACCGGGACCAATTCCTCGACAAAACGATTGTCGGCGTCAAGCTCGGCATTGGCCTGGGCAACGGTGTAGCGGCTTTCTTCCATCGCCGAGATGTAGATCACCTCATCGGTCACCTTGCCATCGGTGATCACCCGGTAGGGCGCCTCGATGAAACCGTATTGGTTGACCCGCGCATAGGTCGCAAGCGAATTGATCAACCCGATGTTCGGGCCTTCAGGCGTCTCGATCGGACAAATTCGACCGTAATGGGTGGGATGCACGTCACGCACTTCGAAACCAGCGCGCTCCCGCGTCAAGCCGCCCGGTCCAAGCGCCGAAAGCCGCCTTTTATGGGTAATCTCGGAGAGTGGGTTGGTCTGATCCATAAACTGCGAGAGCTGCGAGGAGCCGAAAAACTCCCGAACCGCCGCCGCCGCCGGCTTGGCGTTGATCAGATCATGCGGCATCACGGTATCAATCTCGACCGAACTCATACGCTCGCGGATCGCACGCTCCATCCGCAATAGCCCGACCCGGTACTGGTTCTCCATCAACTCACCGACCGAGCGAACCCGACGGTTGCCGAGATGATCGATATCATCGATCTCGCCGCGACCGTCCTTCAACCCCGTCAGGATCTGCAAGATCTCGAGAACGTCCTGTTTGCGAAGAACCCGCTGGGTGTCCGGGGTTTCCTGCGCCAAGCGGGCATTCATCTTCACCCGGCCCACGGCCGAAAGGTCATAACGCTCGGAATCGAAAAACAGCCCTAGGAACAGCGCTTCGGCCGTCTCCAGAGTCGGCGGCTCGCCGGGGCGCATAACCCGATAGATATCAATCAACGCCTCGTCGCGGGTGGCGTTCTTGTCCGCCGCAAGCGTGTTTCGAATATAAGCGCCGATATTCATGTGATCGATCGAAAGGATCGGAATTTCCGTCTTGCCGGCCTCGGCGAGAGCAACAAGCATCTCTTCATCGACTTCGTTGCCGGCCTCGGCCAAAACCACCCCGGTCTTTTCATCGATTAGATCAGCGCCGACATATTGACCGATTAATTCTTCACTGGGGATAAAAACATCCTTCAGTCCGGCATCGGCAAGCTTGCGCGTGGCGCGCGGGGTCATCTTATCCCCAGCGGCGGCAACCACCTGCCCGGTATCGGCATCCACCAGATCGCTGATCAACTTCTGGCCACGCATCGCTTCGACATCGAAGGAAGTACGCCACCCCTCACCTTCCTTGATATAGATTTTTGCGTCGTAGAAAAAGTCGAGGATTTCCTCGGCGGTCATGCCGAAAACCCGATTGCGGTCAGGCTCGTCACCGGACTCATGGCAATCCTTGAGATACTGCTCCGATTGGGAGCTCAACAGCGCCAGCAACAGCGTGGTCGCCGGCAACTTGCGCCGCCGATCAATGCGGACATAAAGGATGTCCTTGGCGTCGAACTCAAAGTCGAGCCAGGAGCCGCGATAGGGTATGACCCGGGCGGCGAACAAATATTTGCCCGAGGAATGGGTCTTGCCCTTGTCGTGGTCAAAGAAGACACCCGGCGAACGATGCATCTGGGAAACGATAACCCGCTCGGTCCCGTTGATCACGAAGGTGCCGTTTTGGGTCATGAGCGGCATGTCGCCCATGTAGACGTCCTGCTCCTTGATGTCCCGGATCGAGCGCGCGCCGGTCTCCTCGTCGATATCCCAAACCACCAGCCGCAGCGTCACCTTCAACGGCGCGGCATAGGTCATGCCGCGTTGCTGGCATTCCTCGACGTCGTACTTTGGCGCCTCAAGCTCGTAACGCACGAATTCAAGCATCGCGCGCTCAGAAAAATCCTTGATCGGGAAAACCGATTTGAAGACTTCCTGTAGACCGACGTCCCCGCGATCCTCCGCCCGCACGTCCATCTGCAGGAAGAAATCGTAAGAGCTCTTTTGCACCTCGATCAGGTTCGGCATCGGCGCCACTTCGGCAATCCGGCCAAAGGTTTTGCGAACCCGCTTGCGACTGGTGAAAGAACCTACGGAGGAAATCGCCATGGTCAGACCTCGTTTGTCTTAGACATCACACGTCCGACTAGCCGGACGGCGAAACATTACGCGTTTTCGGAGCCTCAGCCCCGGGAACGCCGAAACCCGCTCTCGCCGAAACCCGCCGGAATTTCCAACAGGGACGGCCATCGGCCAGAACGGATGGATCGAGTGGTTGGTCGCCACATGAATGCAGCGACCAACCCCCGAAATGTCAATTGGCACAGAGCTACTTGAGCTCAACCGTCGCGCCAACCTCTTCCAGTTTCTTCTTCAGCTCTTCGGCCTCTTCCTTGGTAGCGCCTTCCTTGATCGCCTTGGGAGCACTCTCAACGAGGTCCTTGGCTTCCTTCAGGCCCAACCCGGTAATCGCCCGGACTTCCTTAATGACGTTGATTTTCTTTTCGCCAATGGCGGCCAGAATGACGTCAAAATCAGTCTTCTCTTCGGCAACAGCAGCACCCGCGTCACCGCCGGCGGCTGGCATCGCCATCGCCATCGGAGCAGCGGCAGCAGCCGAAACGCCCCATTTTTCTTCAAGCATCTTCGACAGATCAGCCGCCTCAAGAACCGTCAGGTTCGACAGCTCGTCGACGAGTTTATCCAAATCAGCCATTTCTAGTTTCTCCACGTTTGAACGTCATGAACGTCGTTTGCATGTTGAGCAGCCGCACGGCTCACCCCTGTTGGCCACGCGCGGCAAACACCCGGGCGACTTTCGTCCCAGGTGCCGGCATCACGCGCGCCAGTTTTTCGGCCGGAGCCGGTAGCACGCCCACCAATCTGGAGAGCGGCGCCTGCAATAGTCCGACCAATTTGGCTCGCAATTCGTCGATCGAGGGAAGCTGCGAAAGCATCTTCACCTCGGCCGCCGAGAGCATGGAGCTCCCGATAGCGCCCGCAACAATGCTGAACTTGTCGTTCTTGTTGGCGAACTCGACGGAGGCCTTGGCCGTGGCAACCGGATCAGGCGACGTCGCGATCGCCGTCGGTCCGGTAAACAGGGACTCAAGACCCTCGTACTGCGTGCCTTTCAGAGCGAGACGAGCTAGCCGATTTTTGGTCACTTTATAGCCGGTACCCGCTTCGCGCATGATCGCCCGGAGTTGTTCAACCTCCGCCACAGTCATACCAACCTGCCTGGTAACCACGACGACCGCGGTGTCCGAGAAGGTTTGGTGAAGCGACTCGACCAGATCGACCTTTTCAGTTCGGTTCACTGATCATCTCCACTTCCAGGGATCCAGCCCCGTTAGCCGGGAACCGGATCCTTTGCACACTCACCGCCGACCGAAGCCGACGATACGGTTCGCCTGTCCTAGAAGTTCAAACGGGGATTCGCACCGATGGCCCGAAATCCGTTCGTTCCTTTGTCTATACGGGCCACTCTCGCATTTAAACCGACAACCAAAGCCGCCGGCACCCGTAGTCTCGGACAGGTCGGGGCCGACCTACTGGACCGACCCCATTCGGCACGCCGCGAGCGACGCGCCAAATCTCTCGACGTCAGGCCGTCGGCGCGCTGCCGAGTGCCGACGTTTCCACACCAATACCCGGGCCATGCGTAGAGCTGACCGCGACGCGCTTGACGTATGTTCCCTTGGCTCCCGCGGGCTTGGCGCGCTGCACGGCGTTGACGAAAGCCGTCGCGTTCTCCACCAACTGCTCCTCGGAAAAGCTCGCCTTACCGATGCCGCCACTGACGATACCGGCGCGTTCGACGCGAAACTCCACCTGGCCTGCCTTGGCGGCCTGGACCGCTCCGGCGACATCCGGCGTCACCGTACCAAGCTTGGGATTGGGCATCAGGCCGCGCGGGCCCAGAACCTTACCCAATCGGCCGACAACCGCCATCATATCCGGCGTAGCGATCACCCGATCAAAATCCATCTTGCCGCCCTGGATCTCTTCCATAAGATCCTCGGCGCCAACGATATCGGCGCCAGCTGCTTTCGCCTCTTCAGCCTTGGCGTCACGGGCGAAAACCGCGACCCGCACCGATTTACCGGTGCCATGCGGAAGCGCAACAACACCGCGCACCATTTGATCAGCGTGGCGCGGGTCGACGCCCAAATTCATCGAAATCTCGACAGTCTGGTCGAACTTGCCCCCGGTCGCCCGGTCCTTAATCAACTTGAGCGCCGCCGGCAATCCCAAGAACTCGTTCCGATCGAAGGCCTTATAGGCGTCGGTCAGCTTCTTACCTTTTTTCGCCATGATCGTTACCCCACTACTTCCACGCCCATCGACCGGGCGGATCCCTTGATCATCATAACGGCACCATCCATATCGACGGCGTTCAGATCGGGCATCTTGGTCTCGGCGATTTCCCGCGCCTGGGCGATCGTGATCTTGCCAACCAATTCCTTGCTCGGGGTCTTCGCGCCCTTCGCCAGGCCGGCGGCCTTACGGATCAGGAACGAAGCCGGAGGAGTCTTGGTGATAAACGAGAAGGTGCGATCCCCATAGGCGGTGATCACCACCGGGATTGGCATTCCTTGCTCCAAGTTCTGCGTCGCCGCATTAAAGGCTTTGCAGAACTCCATGATATTGAGGCCGCGCTGGCCCAGCGCCGGCCCAACCGGGGGCGACGGATTCGCCGCGCCGGCCGGTATTTCGAGCTTGATATAGCCCGCGATCTTCTTCGCCATTAGGTCTCACCCTTTCCAACGAGCCAGGCGGTACGACCCTTCCGGGGTTTCGGAAGGGATCTCCCACGTGGCTTTATCCTTCGGTCACCATCCGCCAGTTATCCCGGCGGGGCCGAAAGTTCAATCCTACATTTTTTCGACCTGGCTGTATTCCAGATCCACCGGGGTAGACCGCCCGAAGATCGACACCGCGACCTTGAGACGGGCCTTGTCCTCTTCCACTTCCTCGACATAACCATTGAACGAGGCAAACGGGCCGTCCGATACCCGCACCTGCTCGCCGATCTCGAAAGTAATGCGCGGCTTCGGTCGCTCAACGCCCTCGGCGACCTGCTTGATGATGCGGGTTGCCTCCGACGCGCTAATCGCTACCGGCTTGCCCTTTCCCCCCAGGAACGAGGCGACCTTCGGCTGGTCCTGCACGAGATGCCAGCTTTGGTTGGTCATCTCCATATTCACCAGGATATAACCTGGAAAAAATTTCCGCTCAGTGCTGACCTTGGCGCCCCGTCGCATTTCCACGACTTCCTCGGTCGGCACCAGGATCTCCTCGATGAGATCCTCCATGTCGTGCGCCTTCGCCTGCTCGCGAATGCTTTGCGCGACCTTCTTCTCAAATCCGGAATAGACATGAACCACATACCAACGCTTGGCCACGAGCTCAGCCTCCTAAACCGAGGACGGTCTGCACGCCCCACGATAGCGCCAGGTCCACGAGAAAAAAGAATATCGCGGCAAGGAACACCATGATGAACACCATCAAGGTCCCAATGCCGGTCTCCTTACGGCTCGACCAAGTTACCTTGGACACCTCTTGGCGTACCTGGCGTACGAACTGGGCGGGTGAAACTTTGGCCATGTCGAACCGTTCGAATGTGCCGGGGCGTAACCCAGCTCGACCCTCAAGGTAGGGTCATGCGACCCCGATGAATAGGTCTCGGCGAGCCGAGACCTAGTAGAAAATGGCAGGAGTGGCAGGGATCGAACCCGCAACCCCCGGTTTTGGAGACCGGTGCTCTACCAATTGAGCTACACTCCTACGCCACACGGCACCGCAAACGGCGGACCGTTATTCGAGAATCTTGGCGACGACGCCGGCGCCGACGGTACGTCCACCCTCGCGGATGGCAAAACGAA
>JAQBUJ010000182.1 GCA_027623845.1 Pseudomonadota bacterium | reverse complement strand
CCATCAGCGTCTCATGCGGCACCAGCCACTGCGCCAGACCAATCCGATAGGCTTCCTCGGCAGTGAGCGAAAACCCCATCGCCAGCTTCATCGCCTGGCCCTTGCCGACCCAGCGGGCAAGCCGCACCGAGCCGCCATAGGCCGGCATGATCCCCAGCGCTGTTTGCGGCATCCGCCACTCCGCCTGCTCCGAGGCGATGATCAAATCGCAACAATAAGTGAGAATGCAGCCAACCCCGATCGCATAGCCGTTCACCGCCGCGATCACCGGCTTGGGGAAATGGTCCAGAACCCGGGCGGCGAAAGACCGCCATTTCGGCAATTCGGCGAAGAAATCGTCCATCGTGTCCAATGTATGGGTCTTGGTGTCCTTCAGGTCGGCGCCGGCGGAGAACGCGCGGCCCGCCTCGTCGCCGGTCAGCACCACGCAATGGATATCGCCATCGCGCTCGGCGACGCCGAAATACTCGATCAGGCCTTCACTGAAATCGACGCCCCAACAGTTGCGGGCCGCCGGGCGGCTGAGGGTAATCAGCGCCACATGGCCACGTTTCTCGTAAACTACCGGCATTGTCGTTCCCCCGATCAAGGTCAATCGGACGGCTTGCCGCCGACCGATTCATCGCGGCGGTGGCGTTCAACCCACTGCCCGGATATGTTCCCGGCCATGGTAACAAATCCCCAACCACCCGTCGCCGTCATTGGCGGCGGCCCTGCCGGTTTGATGGCCGCCGAGATGCTGCTCGATCAGGGCCTGTCCGTCGATCTGTACGAGGCCAAGCCGTCGGTCGGGCGCAAGCTGTTGATGGCCGGTAAGAGCGGCCTCAACCTCACCCATTCCGAAGACTTCGAGACCGTGCTGAGCCGGTTCGGACCGCGCGCCCAAACGATCGAGCCGTATCTAAGAGCCTTCGGGCCGGCGGAGATCCGCGCCTGGGCCGAGGCACTGGGGATCGAAACCTTCACCGGATCCTCAGGCCGGGTGTTCCCCAGGGTGATGAAGGCCTCGCCGCTGCTTCGCGCCTGGTTGATCCGGTTGGGGCAGCGCGGTTTGCGCATCCATACCAAGCATATCTGGCGAGGCTGGAGACAAGACGGCGCGCTGGTCCTGGAAACCCCCAAGGCAACGATAAACGTCAAACCCAGCGCGGTGATCCTGGCGGTCGGTGGCGGCAGCTGGCCGCGGCTGGGCAGTGATGGGAAATGGGTGAAAATTCTACGCCGCAAACATCTTGAGGTGGCCCCCCTACAGCCGGCCAATTGCGGCTTTGACTCTGCCTGGAGTCCTTATTTCACTGAACATTTCGCCGGTAGTCCGGTGAAATCCTGCGTCTTGACGGTGAATAACGTTTCCGTTCCCGGTGAATTCGTGGTCACCGCCAGCGGCATCGAAGGCGGCGCGGTTTATACCCTTTCGGCGGCTCTGCGCGAGCAGATCACCACCAAGGGCGCGGCCATGCTGCTTTTGGACCTGACGCCCGGTCGCAGTCTGGAGCGCCTCACCGATTCCCTGTCGACCCCTCGCGGCAAACGATCACTTTCCAAGCATCTGTTGCAGGCAACCGGGCTCTCCGGGGTCAAGGCCAGCCTGCTGCGCGACCGACTGCCGGCCTCGACCTTCGACAACCCCGCGACCTTGGCCAAAGCGATCAAATCACTGGGACTGGTGCTGACCGCGCCGAGGCCGCTTACCGAGGCGATCAGCACCGCCGGCGGCCTTTCCTTCGACTCCGTGGATCAGAACCTAATGATCAACACATTGCCCGGCGTATTCGTCGCCGGCGAGATGCTTGATTGGGAGGCGCCGACCGGTGGTTATCTGCTAACCGGATGCCTCGCATCGGGCCGGGCCGCCGGACTGGCCGCCGCCGCCTGGCTACAACAGCCGGTCAGCCCAGATGAGCAATCAATTCCGCAATCCGATCCAGGACCGGCATAACCTCCTCGGCGCCGGCCGCCGGCAGGGTCAGCACGGCCCGTTCGGTGCCGGCGTCCTGATACCGCTTCAGCGTATCGGCGTCCTCGGCGACGCCATAAACGGTGATCGGGATTGAATCCGGCTCTCGCCCGGCTTCCGCCGCCATCTGGCGAAATTGCGGAAAGATATCCAGGGCCTCGCCATAGTTCGGGCGGCGGGCATGCGGCAACCAGCCGTCGCAATATTCGATCGCCCGCTTGCCGCCATGTGGAAACGCCCCGCCCATAAGCACCGGCGGATAAGGCTTCTGCACCGGCTTCGGCCAAGTCATCATCTCCGGAAACGCCACGAAACGCCCGGCATACGAAGCCTTGGGCTTGGTCCAGATCTCGCGCATCGCCTCGACCCGCTCACGCATCAGGGTCATTCGAGTCTTGTACTCGGTGCCGTGATCCGCCATTTCCTCGGCGTTCCAACCGGCGCCGATGCCGAACAGAAACCGGCCGTCGGAGATCTGATCGATCGAGGCCACCGATTTAGCGGTCTGGATCGGATCGCGCTGAACCACTAGGCAAATCCCGGTCCCGATCTTCAGACGCTCCGTCGCAGCGGCGGCCGCCGAGAGGGTCACGAACGGGTCCATCACGTCATAGTATTTTTTCGGCAGATCGCCGCCCTGGGGAAACGGTGATTTTCGGGAGGTCGGGATATGCGAGTGCTCGGGTGCCCAAAGCGATTCCAGGCCCCGCTCCTCCATCGCCCGCGCGACAGGACCGATGGAATAATCAGTGAAGAACAGTGAAGCGCCGACATGCATGACAAGCTCCCGATCGTGAGGATTTAACGGGTCGGTACGCGCCGCTCAGCTTCCGAGCGGCGTCTCCTTTTCGATAACCGCGACTTCGGCCTTCAGCTTCAACAACCCGATGTCACGGTTGCGGAACAGTTCTTCCGGGCTCATGCCGCCATAGTCAAAATAGCCGGCGCCAAACATCACGCCTTGGCGGCCCTGCTCCATCAACTTGTCCAAGGTCGGGCTGCTGCCCTGCGGCACCGGCGGTTGATAGGTTTGGTTCGCCATGCCCCGCTGCATCATATCCAGACCGGTGAAGTCGGCCTTCATCAGCGCCCCCATCAGCGCCATCCGCAACGCCAGGCCGTATTTGATCGAGTCGTCGATCGCCCGCGCCGACGCCCAACCTTCATCCAGCAGCTTGGTGATCTCCAGCCCCATCGCCGCCTGCAATCGATTGGCGACATAACCGTTGATGAATTTCTCGAACAAGACCGGCTTCTTGCCCATCCCCAAATAAAGCGCCTGCATCGACGGCAGGATATCCTTGTCGGTCTCGGGGCCGGCGGCCAGATCGACCAAGTCGATAATATAGGGCGGCGTATACCAATGCGCGATCAGGCAGCGTTGCAGCCGGCGGGCCGGAACCAGCGGGAAGATATCCAGGTTCGACGTGTTGCTGGCCAGGATCGCGGTCAGCGGCGCCGCGGCGTCGATTGCGGCGAAGACCTGGGTTTTGACCGGGACATTCTCAACCACCGCCTCAACGATGAGATCGGCGTCCGCAACCGCGTCGGCCAGCGCCGGCACAGGGGTCACCCGGGCAATGATCTTGGTGCGCTCCGCCGCGTCGATCGCACCGGCGTCGACCATGGTCTGCAGGGCGCTGGCGATCAGCTCAACGCCGCGCTTGAGCTGCGCCTCGCTGACATCCTGCATCTTGACCTGATGGCCTCCCGCCGCGTGCACCAAGGCCAGGGCATGGCCCATCAAACCCGCGCCGATTACCGTGACCTTGCTGTTCGCGTCCATTCATCGACTCCTGATTGGAATTCCCATTGGTGCAAGCCTAGCCAAATGGGCTGCTGGACGCAGTGGAATTCCGGATGAGCACGTGGATATCAGAAGGGCGCGATCGCCGGTGCTGCCTGCTGGCGAACACCCCTGGAAAGATTGCCCAACCCCGCTACACTCCCCTGACCTATTTGGAACCATCGAAAGAAACTTCGGCATGACAAGCGAGCCTATTTTAATCGCCGGCGGCGGCATCGGCGGTGTCGCGGCGGCCCTGGCCCTTGGACAAAAGGGCTATCAGGTCCGGCTGCTTGAACAGGCAAGCGAGTTTGGCGAGGTCGGCGCCGGCATTCAGCTTGGCCCCAATGTCTTCAAGATGTTCAAAATCCTCGGGCTGACCGAGGCGATCAGCGATCTGGCGGTCTTTCCCGACGGACTGGTCATGCGCGACGGCGTGAGCGGCGCCGAGATTACCCGTATCCCGGTAAACACCGAGGCTTTTCAGGAGCGTTTCACCTTTCCCTACGGTGTCATCTACCGCCCGGACTTACATCAGGTTCTAGTCGAGGCCTGCCGCCAGATCCCGGAAATTGAGATGTTGCTCGGCCAGAACGTCACCAGTTACCAGGAGACCAGCCAGGGTGTGACGGTCACCTGCGAGGATGGCGAGGTACATCACGGTAGTGGACTGATCGCCGCCGATGGCCTGTGGTCGGCCATCCGTCAGAGCATTGTCGGTGACGATGCGCCCCGGGTTTCCGGACATATCGCCTACCGGGCGGTGCTGCCGATGTCGGAGGTTCCCGAACACCTGCGTTGGAATTCCGTGGTCCTATGGGCCGGTCCAAGAACCCATCTGGTGCAATATCCGCTGCACCGGGGCGAGATCATGAACCTGGTCGCGGTGTTTCACAGCGACCGCTATGAGGAAGGCTGGAACGTCTTCGGCGACCCTGAGGAGCTGCAGCAACGATTCGCCGGTCAGCATCCCGACGCCCTGGCCCTGCTTGAGCGCATCGAGTCCTGGCGGATGTGGGTGCTCTGCGATCGTGAACCGGTAAAGACCTGGAGCCGGGGCCGGGTCGGCCTGATTGGTGATGCAGCGCATCCAATGTTGCAATATCTGGCCCAAGGCGCCTGCATGGCGATCGAGGACGCGGTGTGCCTGGCGACCCGGCTTGAGCGGCGCAACGGTGATTTGGCCCAAGCGCTTTTGGACTATCAGAGCGACCGCTATCTCAGGACGGCGCGTGTACAACTGACCGCGCGGTTTTATGGCGACGCCTATCACGCAGCGGGACCGACGGCAGAGTTGCGCGACATGGCCCTCAAGGCCCGCACGCCAGAGCAATCCCATGCCGGCGTCGCCTGGCTCTATAGCGGGGTCGATGAAAGCGGTGGTCAGCTGTTGTAAGGGACGTTTCCCCGGCGATCGCGCCACCTTTGCACGATCATCGTGATCACGTCGCGGCTTGGATCCGCCGCCCGCACCGGGTCCAGCGCCTCGGCCCAGTCGATGTCGACATCGCTGTGCCGCCGCAGGACAGCCTCCAGAGGCTCTCCGGTTGCCGCCGCCTCGAGCGCCACACGTTTCATCAGCGCTTGAGCCTCGGCGCGCGGCATATGGCCGGCCAGCGCGAAACTCGCGGCCTCGGCCATCGCCGCACCACCGCCGAGATCCAACCCCGCCCGCATCCGCTCGGGATCCGCCTGCAGGGTTTCGCCGAGCACCTGCGCGTGCCGCAAGGCAGCCGCAGCGGCGACCACGACCTGAGGCAGGACCAACCATTCCAACGGCCAAGATACGCCGTCACGCTCTTCCAGATGGGTTGCGGTGAAATGCGCCGGCGCCATCAGGCCGGAGGCGAAGCGCGCCAGCGTACCGATCGCCTCGGCGGTTACCGGATTGCTCTTCTGCGGCATTGTCGAGGAGCCGCCGCCGGTTCCGGCCCGCGCTTCGCGGATTTCCGAGCGCCCCATCATCATCAGATCACCGGCGATCTTGCCCAAGGCGCCGGCCAGCTGGCCGTGCCAATCCATCGCCGCAATCAGCGCCACTCGGCTGGTATGCCATGGCGGCGAAGCGGCCATGTCCAATTCCACGGCCAAGGCTTGAATGATCGCCGGGCCGTGCGGCGCAACCGCCGTGTTGGCGCCGGAGGCGCCGCCGAACTGCACCCGAAACAGTCGTGGCCGCAATTCATCCAGCATCTCGGACAGATCGATCAGCGGCTGCGCCCATTGGGCGATCCGCAGACCAAAGCTGATCGGCGTCGCCACTTGGCTGCGGGTGCGGCCGGCCATCGCGGTGCCGGCCTCGCGTTCCGCCGCCGCCAGCAACGTATCGATCAGGCGGGTCAACCTGGCATCGACGATATCGACGCTCCGCCGCAGCCGCAGCAGCAGCCCGCCATCCATAATGTCATGGGTTGTCGCGCCCCAATGCAGCCATTGGGCGGCGCTCGGATCGAGGCGTTTTCTGAGTGCCGTGACCAGCCCCGGCACCGGCACCGCCGCCGCCGTGGTCGAGGCGGTCAATTCCTCCGGCGGAATCACCAGCCCGTCCATCGCCGCATCAAGCGCCGCGCCGGCGGCAACCGGTATGACGCCGCAACGCGCCTGGGCGCGGGCCAAGGCGCGTTCAAAATCGATCATCGCCGCGATCTCGGCCTCGTCGGAGAATAGCGGACCAATCTCCGGATCGCCGAAGACCCCAGCGAAAACCGTTGAATCAAGCGGTGAGACAGCCATCGTGGTCACTCCGAAAGCGCTGCAGACCGGAGAACTCAGCCAATCCCTGGGGGTTAACCAACCCCTGGGGATTAACCAACCAAGCTCGCTTCGGTCTTCTGGCGCACCTCGTCCATGGTGACCTCAGGCGCCAACTCGACCACCTTGATCCCGCCTTCGACGACGTCGAACACGCCGAGATTGGTGATGATCCGGT
>JAQBUJ010000181.1 GCA_027623845.1 Pseudomonadota bacterium | reverse complement strand
ACCCGATAAGAATCCCTCTTCAGCGAAAATACCAGCCTTTTTCGGGTCCGCGGAGAGTCGGGGTATAGATAAAAAATGAAAAATATATTTTGATGGAATGGTTAACGCCTTCGGGCCGGATCGCGACTCTGGAAACGGTCCTCGGAAAATGGATGGCGCATGACAGCGACGGAGCCGACCCTGGAAGCCCGAATCCGCGACCGCTATGGCGAGCTGCCGCGGAGTGAGCGGAAAATCAGCGATCTGATCATGGATTTCCCCGGGCAAATCGCCAGCTATTCCGCCACTGAGTTGGCCGAGTTGGCGGACGCCTCGAAGGCGGCGGTGACCCGGTTCAGCCATCGCCTGGGCTATGGCGGCTTCGACGCCATGCGCCGCGCCGCCCGCGATGCGCAATCGGCGGGATCGCCGCTGTTCCTGTTGTCGCGCGATGATCAACCGCGCGATTTCGCCGATCAGGTCGCGCGCCACCTGCGCCAAGACGCGGATTTGCTGGCGCAATCGCTGAACGGTCTTGATCCGACGACTTATGAGGCAAGCGTGACGGCGATCTCCCAGGCGCGGCGCCTGCTGATCGTCGGCTGGCGCAACAGTCACTACCTCGCCGGCTATCTGCGCTGGCAGTTGATCCAGGCGCGGGCGAATGTCGAGCTGATGCCGGCGGCGGGTGAAACCCTGGCTGAAGGGTTTGCCGATCTCGGCGCCGCTGACGTGCTCGTCGTGCTTGGCTATCGCCGCCGCGTCGTTGCGGTCTCGAAGGTGATCGATCTCGCCGTTGCTCAGGGCGCCAGGGTCCTCTATTTCACCGATGCCGGGGCCCAGGCGACGACCGCGGCTGATTGGACGGTGACTTGTACGATCCGCGGCCATGACGCGCTCGACCGTTATGCCGGGGCGATGTCGTTGATGCATTTCTACGCCATGGGGGTGATGCGGAAAATGGGCGCCGAGGGGCGCGGCCGGTTGGCCAGTATCGAACGGGCCCATGAGGCGCTGCATGAGTTTGGTTGAGCCCCAGACCTGGCGTGAACCGGTGGCCGCCGAGGTCATGCGCCGGATCGACGTACTGGCTGAGGTCAGTGAGACCACCGGCGCCCTGACGCGGCGCTATCTGACGCCGGAGCATCGCCGCGCCAATGATTTGGTGGCCCGCTGGATGGCCGAGGCCGGCATGACCGCCCGCCAGGATCAGGCCGGCAACATCGTTGGTCGATACGATGGGATCGATGACGCGGCGCCTTGTCTGATGATCGGCTCGCATCTTGATACCGTGGTCAACGCCGGACGGTTCGACGGCATGCTGGGGGTGCTGAGCGGCATTGCCTGCGTGCAGATATTGGCGGATACCGGCCGGCGCATGAGATATCCAATTGAGGTGGTGGGTTTCGCCGATGAGGAGGGGGTGCGTTTCGGCACCACATATCTCGGCAGCCAGGCGATCGCCGGCACGCTCGACCCGGCGAAACTCAGTTACCGGGACGCCGGCGGGGTCAGCTTTCGCCAGGCCCTTATCGATTTCGGCCTCGACCCGGATCGCATCGGTGAAGCGGCGCGGGACCGGGCCAAGGTGAGGGCGTTTCTGGAACTCCATATCGAACAGGGACCGGTCCTGGAAGCCTTGGGCCGGCCGGTTGGCGTGGTCACCGCGATCAATGGGCAGACCCGGCTTGCGGTAACCCTGTCCGGCGAGGCTGGTCACGCCGGAACGGTGCCGATGTCGATGCGCCGCGACGCGATGGCGGCGGCGGCGGAATCGGTGTTGGCGGTGGAGACGATCTGTGGTCGCCAGGATGGTCTGGTTGGCACGGTCGGGGTGCTGGAGATCGCCGACGCCGCGATCAATGTGGTTCCGGGAAAAGTCGACTTCACGGTCGATCTTCGCGCCCCCGGCGATGCGGCCCGAGCGAGCGCGGTTGCGGCGGTTACCCAGGCCATTCAAAACGCCGGGCAAAAACGTCAGGTCGAGGCGCGGGTCAGCGTCATCCATGAAGCCGCAAGCACGGCATGCTCGCAGAAGATGATCACGGTGATCGAGAAGGCGATCGCGGCGACCGGAATCACGCCGACGCAGATACCGAGCGGCGCCGGCCATGACGCCGCTGCGATGGCCGGTATGTGCGATGTTGGCATGATCTTCCTGCGCTGTGATGGCGGGATTAGCCACAACCCGGCGGAACGGGCGAGCCAGGCAGACGTTGCGGCCGGCATCGCGGTCATTCTCAGGGTCCTGGACGCGTTGGAGGCATAGAGGCGAATGGGCGTGACTGAAACAATGCGGCAATGGCTGAGCGACAACGAGGCGGCACAGGTCGCCATGCTGGCCGAACTGGTCAGGCTGCCGTCGGACAACCCGCCCGGCGATTGCGCGCCGCATGCCGCCCGCGCCGCCGAATTGCTGTCGGCGATGGGTTTCGAGGTCGAGCAGCACCGCGTGCCCGAGGCCTTGTGCCGTGAAAACGGGATGATCTCGGCGACCAATCTGATCATTCGCCATCGCTTTGGCCCCGGACCGACTGTCGCTCTGAACGCCCATGGCGATGTTGTCGCCCCGGGCCGGGGCTGGACCCATGATCCCTATGGCGCCGAGATCGTCGATGGATGGATGTACGGGCGCGGCGCGGCGGTCTCCAAGTCCGATTTTGCGACCTATGCCTATGCGCTGAAAGCGCTTATCGAAAGCGGCGCGCCATTGGCCGGCGCGGTGGAGCTACATTTCACCTATGACGAAGAATCCGGCGGCGTGATCGGTCCGAAATGGCTGCTCGACCAAGGCCTGACCAAGCCGGATTACGCAATTTCGGCAGGCTTTTCCTATGCCGTTGTTACCGCCCATAATGGCTGTCTGCATCTTGGCGTGGAGATTTGCGGCAAGTCGGCGCATGCGGCAAAGCCCGGTAGCGGTCATGACGCGCTCGAGGCGGCCAATCGGGCGCTGACAGCGATCTACGCCTATCGTCGCGGGCTTGCCGGCACGGTATCGCCGATCGATGGGATTGGCGGGCCGCAACTCAATGTCGGTTTGATCGAAGGCGGTATCAACACCAACGTGGTGCCCGACCGCGTCACCTTTCGAGTGGACCGGCGGATGATCCCGGAGGAGAGCGCCCGCCAGGCTGAGCGCGACCTGCGGACCCTGATCATGGGTGCGGTGGAGCCGATGAACGGGATCACCGCAGATATCAAGCAGATCATGCTGGCCGAGCCGCTGAAACCGGTCGGCGATATCGAGCGGTTGGCGCGCATCGTGCGCCAGCGCGCCAGTCAGGTGCTGGGCGAGGCCATCCTCGAGGTTGGCGTTCCGCTCTATACCGATGCCAGACACTATGCCGCAGCTGGCGTGCCGACCGTATTATTTGGCGCCGGGCCGCGTTCGATTGAGGAGGCTAACGCGCACCGCGCCGACGAACGGGTGCCGCTGCGTCTGCTTCATGACGCAACTCACGTGGTCGCCCTGGCGCTGATGGACCTACTGGGATGAGGCGTTCGACCCGCATCGCCAACAGCGCCGACCGGGCGATCAACAGGGTGTTTCGAGCTATCGAATTGATCGATGCTGATGCTGCGTCAAACAGCACCAGTGGAATACGTTGGCCGGTGGCGCAGGGAGCGGCGCGGTGCATGTCGCCTCCGACGCTTTGGCTATGTCGGCCTGATCGGTTCGGCGACGAAGCAGGCCCGGCTCCACAGCCGTTTGCGGCAAGCCGGGCTCGAGCCGGACGATATCGCTAAGGTGGACTGCCCGACCGGGATCGACGGCGTCAAATCGAAGCATCCGGCGGCCATCGCCGTGTCGGTGGTTGCAGACCTGTTGGTTCGGATAGAAGATCTGGCGGTTCACACAAAACAAGAAGATCTAGCGCCGGGGAGTGTCGAGCCGGCGCGGGTGAGCAGGGGGGTGGCCAGTCCGTGAACGAGCAACCATCCAGCGTTGCCGGGGCCGAGAACGCCGCCGCGCCGCTTCTGCAAGCGCGCAATATCGTCAAGATCTTCGGCGATCTCCGGGCCAATGACGACGTTACGCTGACGCTGAAAGCGGGGGAAATTCACGCGCTGCTGGGGGAGAACGGGGCCGGAAAATCGACTCTGGTGAAGATCATTTACGGCTCGCTGCAACCAACCTCCGGCGCGCTTTACTGGAAGGGGCAGCCGGTGACGGTGGCCAATCCGGCGGCGGCGCGGGATCTGGGCATCGGCATGGTGTTTCAGCACTTCTCGTTGTTCGATGCACTGACGGTGACGCAGAATATCGCGCTCGCCCTGCCGCCGGGGCTGGGCATGGCGGAATTGGCGGCGCGGATTCGGACGGTGTCGGCGGATTACGGTCTGCCGCTGCGCCCCGACGCCCTGGTCGCTGACCTGTCGGTTGGCGAGCGCCAGCGCATCGAGATCGTGCGCTGTCTGCTGCAGGAACCGCGTTTGCTGATCATGGACGAGCCGACCGCCGTGCTGACGCCGCAGGAGGCCGATCAGTTATTCGTCACGCTTAAACGCCTGGCCAGCGAAGGCTGTGGGGTCTTGTATATTTCCCACCGGCTGGAAGAGGTGAAACGGGTCTGTCATGAGGCGACGATTTTGCGCCACGGCAAGCTTGTGGCGCGGGTTGATCCACAGCAGGAAACCGCCGCGTCGCTGGCTAATCTGATGGTCGGAAGCGAGGTGGCCGTGGTCAAGACGACCAGGGGATTGGCGCCGGGCGAGCCGTTGTTGGAACTCGCCGGCCTTTCCATGGGCACGGATGACCCGTTCGGCGTGTCGCTGAAGAATATCGACCTCACCGTTCGCGCCGGCGAGATTGTCGCCGTGGCCGGCGTTGCCGGTAATGGTCAGGGTGAGTTGTTCGCCGCAATCTCGGGCGAGACCCTGACGGCTGAGGCAAGCCAGGTGTTGTTTGCCGGCGCGGCTTGCGGCGGGGAACACATCACCAGCCGGCGTCGGCGCAATGCCGCCTTCGTTCCCGAGGAGCGCATCGGTCATGGCGCGGTGCCGACGTTCACCTTATCGGAAAACGTCGTGCTGACCCACCACGCGATCGGGGAAGGCGTGGTGCGCAACGGCTTGATCAACCCGCAGGCGGCGCAGGCGGTCAACGCCAAGGTCACCGAGATGTTCGATGTGCGTAAGGGCACGCCCGATCCCGAGGCGCGGGCGCTGTCCGGCGGCAACCTGCAGAAGTTCGTCGTTGGTCGGGAGGTGATTCTGCAACCCAGAATCCTGGTGGTCAATCAGCCGACCTGGGGGGTCGATGCCGGCGCTGCCGCGGTGATCCGCCAGGCGCTGATCGATCTAGCCCGCAGCGGCTCTGCGGTGCTGGTGATCAGCCAGGATCTGGATGAGATTTTCG
This sequence comes from Pseudomonadota bacterium, assembly GCA_027623845.1. GTDB lineage: Bacteria > Pseudomonadota > Alphaproteobacteria > Thalassobaculales > Thalassobaculaceae > JADHLJ01. The sequence goes on along the minus strand of JAQBUJ010000181.1, from coordinate 1,332 downwards.
AGATCGCCGACCGCATCGCGGTGATCTCCCGGGGCGAGCTGTCCGATGCCGTCGGGGCTGAGGATATGAGCCTGGAGCGGATTGGGTTGCTGATGGCAGGAGCCCACGAAAAGGCCAATCAGGCCGGCGGAACGGCGGCTGCGCCATGAAGATAATCCTGGAAAAACGCAGTCAGCGCTCCCGGGCGATGGCGTTGTTGTCGCCGTTGCTGGCGATCGCGATCACCGTGGTGACCGGAGGGATCATCTTCGCCAGCCTCGGCCTCGACCCGGCCAAGGCGCTCTACGTCTACTTCGTTGAGCCGGTAACCACGCTCTGGTCGATCGAGGAACTGATCGTCAAGGCGGCGCCCCTGGTGCTGATCGGGGCGGGGTTGGCGATTTGCTATTCCGCCAATGTTTGGAATATCGGCGCCGAGGGACAATTGACGATCGGGGCGTTGTTCGGTTCGGCGATCCCGGTCTATTTCACCACCTGGCAGTCGCCGCTGACGCTGGTTATGATGCTGGTGCTTGGTGGTTTCGGCGGGGCGATGTTCGCGGCTATTCCAGCGGCTCTGAAGAACCGCTTCGGGGCCAATGAAATCCTGACCAGTCTGATGCTGGTCTATGTGGCGCAGCTGCTGCTCGACTGGTTGGTGCGTGGGCCGTGGCGCGACCCCCAGGGATATAATTTCCCGCAATCCGTGCCGTTCGAGGGCTGGCAGCTGTTGCCTTTGCTGGGTGAGGGGCGGGTCCATATTGGGGCCATCTTCGCCGTCATCGCGGTGATCGCCTTGGCGGTGATGATGGGGCGTTCGCTGCGCGGGTTCGAAATCCGTGTGGTCGGCAATTCACCGCGCGCCGGCGCGTTCGCCGGTTTCAATCAAAAGCGTGTGGTCTGGTTCACCTTCATGCTATCGGGCGCGCTGGCCGGTTTGGCTGGGATCTGCGAAGTCGCCGGGCCGAGCGGCGAATTACAGCCGAGCATTTCACCCGGCTACGGGTTCACCGCGATCATCGTCGCTTTTCTTGGCCGCCTTCATCCGTTCGGCGTTCTGCTCGGCGGCGTGTTGATGGCGTTGACCTATCTCGGCGGCGAATCGGCGCAGATCACGATGAACCTGCCGAACGCCGTGACCGGTGTGTTTCAGGGCCTGCTGCTGTTCTTCCTGCTGGCGAGCGACGTGCTGATGCGCTACCGCATCCGCATCGGCAGTGTCATGCGCGGGAGTGCGCTATGAGCGGACTGGAATGGCTGGTCCCGTCGCTGCTGACCATTGTTACGGCGGCGACACCGCTGGTCTTCGCTGCGGTGGGCGAGATCGTTGTTGAAAAAGCGGGTGTGCTCAAT
>JAQBUJ010000180.1 GCA_027623845.1 Pseudomonadota bacterium | reverse complement strand
ATATGTCGGCAGCGCAAAATATCTAATGAAATCAAAGTGTTTAGAGTGTGTAGGGAAGCTGGCGGAGGGAGAGGGATTCGAACCCTCGACACCTTACGGTGAACACGCTTTCCAGGCGTGCGCCTTAAGCCACTCGGCCATCCCTCCGCTGGGCGGCGGACATTAGCGAAGCAGGATCACGATTGCAACGTCTGGCGGGTTGTTTCGCGCGGTTTGCGCTTGGCCTCCCGGTTGCTTTAAAGTTCGGTGCTCACCACGCCAGCGCGCGGCTACGGCGGGGCGGCGTGGGAGATGGAAATAGGTGGTGGCGAAGATGCGTCTGGTCGTGGTGATTATTGGTTGGATTCTGCTGGCGCTTGGCGTGGCCATTCTCTGTCATGATCTGGTCAAATGGATGCTGTCCGGCGCTTTTGAGGTTATCGACGCAGGTCTGTTTTGGTTCTCGGTGCACCCGGATAGCCTGAAGCTGGCGGAGCCGGCGATTGCCCGGTACATCCACCCGTTTCTGTGGCATCCGGTCATGTCGACGATCTTGCTGGCGCCGGCCTTTGTGGTTTTCGCCGTGCCGGGCGTAATATTGCTTTATCTGACCCACCGACGTGGCCGGTCCAGTCCTGTCGATCTGTTTCGTGGGTAACGCAGGCGCCCCCTTGGTTCTGTGCCGCGATATGCCTATCTTCGGGGCATGATGAATTTTGCAAAACTAAACCTGTTCCGTCGCCGCGCTCCGGTGGTTGCGGTCGTGCGGCTTTCCGGGGTGATCGGGGAGGCCGGTCCGCTACGGCGTGGCCTCAATCTGCAAACGCTGGCCCCGAGGTTGGAGGCGGCGTTCTCCGGCCGGCGGACCAAGGCGGTGGCCCTGGTGATCAATTCGCCGGGCGGCTCGCCGGTGCAGTCCGACCTGATCCAACAGCGTATCCGGGAGCTCTCCCGTGAAAAGGAAATTCCGGTCTTTGTGTTTTGCGAGGATGTCGCGGCGTCCGGCGGGTATTGGATCGCTCTGGCCGGTAATGAAATATACGCTAATCCCAGCTCGATCATCGGCTCGATCGGGGTGATCTCGGCCGGGTTCGGTTTTGAGCAGGCGATCGCCAAACTTGGGGTTGAGCGCCGGATGTACGCCACCGGACCGAATAAGGGCATGCTGGACCCGTTTCAGCCTGAGGACCCGGCGCATGTGGCGCATCTGCGCAGCTTGCATGGCGACATATTCACCCGCTTTCAAGCCTGGGTGCGCGAACGTCGCGGGGCACGACTCAAAGGCGACGAGAGTGAGTTGTTCAGCGGCGCCTTCTGGACCGGCTCGAAAGCGCTGGAACTTGGGCTGATCGACGGGCTGGGCGACATGCGCTCGGTGATGCGCGGGCGCTATGGCGACAAGGTCCGGTTCCGAGCCTACGCGGCACGCGAAGGTCTGTTGCGACGCCTGGGGCTTCGGCCCGGCGGTCTGGTTGACGGTGGCGGTGGTTGGACGGGTGGTTGGACGGGTGGTTGGGCCGACGAATTGCTCGCCAGCGTCGAGGCCCGCGCCCTGTGGAGCCGCTTTGGGCTTTGAGTTCTCGCGCCTTTAAGAGGAGCCCTCGTTGGGCAACAGCAACACCTTGCCGTTTCGGCCTTCGCGCTTGGCATGCGCCAAGGCCTCACTGATCCGACTGAGTGGATAGGTCGCCTCGACCTCCACTGCCAAGGTCCCGTCGAGGGTGCATTTGGCCAAGTCGTCATAAAGCGCGCTGATCTCGGCATAAGTTTGGGTTTGCAGGGACTTTCCGCGCCAGAACCCGACAAGCTTGATGTCCCGAAAGATCAGCTGGTCGGCGGTGATCTGGCACGGCTCGCCCGACAGCAATCCGTAATTCACCACCACGCCGCCATCGGCCAGGCAGTCCGCCAGTTGCACAACCCCCGACCCGGCCACCGCGTCAAGGGCCAGGCGGGGCGCCGCACCGCCAGTATCCCGGCCAGTATCCCCGCGCGTCTCCCCGGCGGCATCGCGAATGGCAATGGCCACTCTGGCGGGTAGATCCGGTCCATCGACCAATACCACGTCGCCGCCCAGTGCGCGCAAGGGCTCCACCGCGCTGTCCCGGCGCACGATGTTCACGGTTCTGTATCCCGCCCGCCGGGCCAAGCGGATGACGTCGGCCCCGACGCCGGAATTGGCGGCGTTTTGGATTACCCAGTCGCCGGGCGACAGATCAACGAAGTCGGACAGCATGCACGCCGCCGTTCCGGCATTGACCTTCAGCATGGCGGCTTGCTGGACATCGATCCCGGCGGGCAGTTTGATGACGCCGGACGCCGGGAGTATCTGCGCCGCGACCCAATTGTCGCGGGCCAAGTTGATCACCAAGTCACCAACTCCGATACCGCTGACCGCGCGCCCGAGGGCGCGGACCCGTCCCACGCCCTCGGCGCCAATCCGGCACGGGGTAACCGGGCGGGTGGCATAGCCGCCCTCGATCTGCAGGATATCCGCCGGATTAATCGGACAGGCGAGCATGTCGACCGCGACCTCGCCCGGCCCAGGCGCGCCGATATCTGGAACTTCGACACAATGAACGACCTGTTCGGCGGGACCGATGGCGGTGAGTTCGGCGATCTTCATCGAGCGGGCTCCTGGTTTTTGCCTGAGTGAGCGGCGGGGAATGGATCAGACTGGGAGGAACGAGTCAAAACCCCTGATCGCTTGACGTCAACCGCCGCGATGGTATGAGGTCGCCCAAGCGCGAGACATCTAGCTGCGCCAGACCGACCACCTCGGGTCGGCGCCCGCGACTGCTTTCAAAGCGGGTAAAAAAAGCGGAATTGGAATTTGTTGTGACAGGGATGTTGATCGTGGTTGGGGGCGGGCAAGCCGCAATTTCCCTCATTGGAAAGTTGCGCGCGCTTGGTGACGGTCGGGCGATCACGTTGATTAGCGAAGAAACGCTGGCTCCCTATCAGCGCCCGCCTTTGTCGAAGAAATACATGCTCGGCGAGATGGATCTGGCGCGGTTGCTGATCCGTCCAGTACGCTGGTACGCCGAGAATGATATTACCCTGCGCCTGGGTGTCAGCGTCGGAGAGATTGATCGAGCCAACCACCTAGTCCGGCTGTCGAATGGCGAGGCGCTTGGCTATGACCAACTGGCGCTGACCACGGGCTCGACCCCGCGCAGTTTGCCGGCGGCGATGGGCGGCGATCTCACCGGCGTCTATTGCGTGCGCTCGGTGAGCGACGTTGACGCGATGGCGAAAGAATTCGTTGGCGGTCGATCGGTCCTGGTTGTCGGCGGTGGTTATATCGGCCTTGAGGCGGCGGCGGTGGCGGCCAAACTCGGGCTTCAGGTAACGGTTCTGGAGATGGCCGATCGTATTTTGCAGCGCGTCGCCGCCCCGCAGACATCGGATTACTTTCGCACCTTGCACGAGGCGCATGGTGTCAAGATACGCGAGGCGACCGGCCTGAAGCGGCTGATTGGCGAGGCTGGCCGGGTGACCGGCGCCGAGCTTAATACCGGCGAGATCCTGGCGGTTGATTTCGCCATTGTCGGTATCGGCATACGACCTAATGCCGCGGCCGGCGGGTTAGAGGTTGATGACGGCATTATAGTCGATACGGCATGCCGAACCTCCGATCCCGATATAGTCGCCGCTGGTGATTGCGCACGGTTTCCTGTCGCCGGCGGGATCGGGCGGCTTGAATCGGTTCAAAACGCGGTTGATCAGGGCGAGGCGGCGGCGGAGACTCTCTCCGGTCGAGAGGTGATCTATGCGCCGCATCCGTGGTTCTGGTCCGATCAGTTCGACGTGAAGCTGCAGATCGCCGGCCTCAACACAGGATATGATTCGACATTGGTGCGGCCTGGAAAACGAGAGCGCGGGCAATCGGTCTGGTACTATCGCGGGGATGAATTGCTGGCGGTCGATGCGATGAACGATGCGGCGACCTATATGATCGCCAGCCGGTTGATCAAGGCGGGCCAAAGCCCGACCCCAGCGATGGTCGAAGATCCGGAGTTGGACCTGAAGACGCTTCTGTCCTAGCCGTCTCGGCTAGCGGCGGCGGCGAAGGACCGGTCCGGTCAAGCCATCCGGCAGCAGTGAGGAGCCCAGCGTGTCAATGAATTCTGTCCCCCCGTCCACATCCTCGTCCGTTCCGGAAGCCTTGCCAAATTCCGTTTGGGCCGCCACCGCGCCGGCGCCGATCGAGACGGTCCCGCTTGCAGGCGATGTTACCGCCGATGTCGTGATCGTCGGCGCCGGCTATACCGGGCTGTCGACGGCACTGCATTTAACCCCGGGAACCGACACCGTGGTGCTGGAAGCCAGCGAGATCGGCTTCGGGGCCTCCGGGCGCAACAATGGTCTGGCCATTCCAACTCTGGCGAAAGCCGATCCGGAGGAAATTCTCAGGGTTTTTGGACCCGAGAAGGGCGAGACGACGATCAATTTAATCCGCGATTCCGCCAATTTGGTCTTCGACTTGATCCGCCGGTTTGACATGGAAAAAGCTGGAGAGCAGAACGGATGGATACAGCCGGCGCACTCGCCGGGACGCATGCGTCTGGTTGAAAAGCGACTTGAGGAATGGACCCGCCGCGGCGCCAAGGCTGATCTGCTCAGCCGCGATCAGTTATCAAATCTGATCGGCAGCGACGCCTGGCATGGCGGCTGGATCGCCCATCAGGGCGGCACCGTCCATCCGATGGCCTATGCAAGGGGCCTGGCCAAGGCGGCGGCCGGGCAGGGCGCGCGGATCCATACGAAAACCCCGGCGACAGCCTTGGAGCGTGGACCGAAAGGCTGGGTGGTTCGCACGCCGCTGGGCTCGGTAACCGCAGAGCGTGTAGTTCTGGCGACCAATGCCTATTCCGATGATTTATGGCCGCGATTGCGCCGTAGCTTCGTGCCGGTCAAGAGCTGGCAAATGGCGACCAAGCCACTATCGGACAATATTCGCAAAACGGTCCTGCCGGGCCGGCACGCATTGTCGGACACGCGCGGGGATCTTCAATTCGCCCGCTATGATTGGCAGGGCCGGCTGATCAGCGGCGCCTCGCTGATCTTTGATGTGAACTCTGAGGAGCGATTGAAATCTATTGTCGGCGCGCGGTTGAAGCGCAATTTCCCACAACTTGGCGATGTTGAATGGGAGTATGTCTGGAGTGGGTTTCTGGCCATGACGCCGGACTACCTGCCGCGACTGCATGTTCTGGCGCCAGGGGTGTTTTCGTGGCTTGGTTGCAACGGGCGCGGCGTTGCCTTGGCGACGGCCATGGGGCCGGTCCTGGCGGATTTGGCGCGCGGCGCTGATCCGGCGCAGGCGCCTCTGCCAATTGTCGAGCCCCGGCCAATACCCCTGCACGGTCTGGTCACCCGGTTCGCGCGCTCCGATCTTTGGCGCCGTCGCCGGATCGATGGTGTGGAGTTTGGCGGGTGACGGTGGAGTTGGTTACCGAGCGGGTATCGCTGCGCCAGTTCACCGAGGTCCATCGCAGCGACATGGTGGGGTTCTATGGTGATCCCGAGGTGATGAACATCCGAAAATACGGCGCTCGCGACCCCGCCGCCGCTAATCAGGCTTTCGATGTTCTGCTGGGCCACTGGGATCAGCATGGCTTTGGCATGTTCGCGGCGCATGAGCGGGTTTCCAGCGCTTTCATGGGCGAATGTGGGTTGCGATTTCTCGATGATGGGACGGCGATCGAGGTGAGTTATGGCTTGCTCACGGCGTTTCGCGGCCAGGGGCTCGCCACCGAAGCGGCCAAGCGCTGTCTTCAACACGGGTTCGGGGCGCTTGATCTCAAGACGATCGTGGCCTTCAGCCGCGGCGACAATGTGGGCTCGCACCGGGTTCTGGAAAAAATAGGCATGCGGTTTGTTGGCCGCGAGGATCGCGGGACCCACGCGGTGGTGCGTTATGAGGCCTCGGCGCCAGGGATGGCGTGGCGAGAGTCGAAAAACGCGGGATAGGCCGGGTCAGCGGCTGCTGCGCTGCTCGACCTGCCGAAGCAACGCGAACAAATCCGCGTCTTCCAGACCCTGCGCGCGTAACGCGGCCACGGTTTCGGCGTAGTATTCGGCGCAGGAACCAAACTTTCCCCGCGCCTTGGCGATATAGTCGGCGGCGGTTTCCAGATCGAGATCCCCGGCATATTGCTCATGCGCCCGGTTAACCACGAAGGTGAGCGCCCGCGCCGGGCCTTGTTCGGTCTCCAGGGTCAGCCAGCGCGGCGCGTATATTGCGGCATGCATCTCCCGGCGCCAGAGTTGGTCGAGTCCCTGATCGAGGCTGTCCTGGGACAGGGTATATACCGCGCCATCGCAAAACCCGTCAGGCGCGACGTCCAAGCCATAGAACAATCCCGGCTGCGCCAGCGATCCCCGGGCATGCACGGTCCAAAGACAGGTCCGCCGCACCCAACCCCGCAGCCGCGCCGGCGCGCGATGGTCGAACCGAAAGCACGGATCCCAGAGCAGCGATCCGTAAGCAAAAACCCGCACCGGCTCGCCGGCGGTATGCGCGGCCATTGTTTGGTTCAAGCTCTCGGTGCGCCGGGCATCACTGATCGGCTCGACCGGGGTTGTCGGTGGTGGGTTGCTCATTGGGTCTTCTTAGCCGGGGTCAAAGGTTTTGCCTATCCTCGGCTCGAAACAATTACCCCTGAGCGGAAATTTATTCTAAGAATACCG
>JAQBUJ010000179.1 GCA_027623845.1 Pseudomonadota bacterium | reverse complement strand
TCCACGGGCACACCGCGAGGCAATCATCGCAGCCATAGATCCGATTGCCCATCGCCGCGCGAAATTCTTCGGGGATGTGCCCCTTATGCTCGATCGTCAGGTAGGAGATGCAGCGCGACGCATCCAAGGTATAGGGCGCCGGAAAGGCGGCGGTCGGGCAGATATCGAGGCACGCTTGGCAGGACCCGCAGTGGTCGACCTCCGGCCTGTTCGGCTCCAACTCCAGGGTGGTGAACACCTCGCCCAAAAACAACCACGAGCCGAATTCGCGGCTTACCAAGTTGGAGTGCTTACCCTGCCAGCCGACGCCGGTCATTGCCGCCAAAGGTTTCTCCAGCACCGGCGCGGTATCGACAAAGACCTTTAAAGCGCAGCCGAATTCCTCAGCCATCCAACGGCCGAGGCGCTTCAAGCGTTTTTTGAGCAGATCATGATAGTCGCGATTGCGCGCGTATACCGAGATATTGGCCCGGTCACGCGCGCCGAGGTCCGCCAGCGGGTCACGCTCGGGGCCGTAATTCGTCGCCAACACGATAACCGAGCGCACCTCTGGCCAAAGAATTCTCGGGTCCCGCCGACGGTCGGCATTACGCGCCATCCAGTCCATATCGCCATGCTGGCCGGCGGCGAGGAAAGCATCAAAGCGCGCCTGTTCGCGAGCGCCAATAGCGACCGGTGCGAACCCGACCGCATCGAAACCCAGTTCCCGAGCCTTATCGATGATCAACTGCTTCATCGGCGCCGTTCAATCACATTTAATCGGCCACATTAAATCGGCGGAATATCGCCCTTGGCCTGGGTCTCGGTGAAGTCGGCCACAAAGTCCTCCAGGTTCGCCGCCGCGATCGCCGCGCGCAACCCCGCCATCAATTCCTGATAATAGTGCAGATTGTGCCAGGTCAGCAGCATGGCGCCGAGCATCTCGCCAGCCTTTACCAGATGCTGCAGATAAGCCCGGGAGAAACCGTCACAGGCGGGGCAGCCGCAAGCCTCGTCCAACGGTCTTGGGTCGGCGCTGTGCCGGGCGTTGCGAAGGTTGATCGCCCCGCGCCGGGTGAACGCCTGACTGGTGCGCCCGGAACGGGTCGGCAGCACGCAGTCGAACATGTCGATACCGTGCCGTACCGCTTCAACCAGATCATGCGGCTTGCCCACCCCCATCAAGTAGCGCGGCCGGTCCTTCGGCAGTTCCGGCACGGTAAAATCGAGTACCCGCAGCATCTCGGCCTGGCCTTCGCCGACCGCAAGCCCGCCGACCGCATAACCATCGAAACCGATATCAACCAGCGCCGCCGCCGACTCACGCCGGAGATCATCGAACACGCCGCCCTGAACGATGCCGAACAAGCCATAACCGTCGCGCGGAACAAAAGCCTCCTTCGAGCGCCCGGCCCAGCGCATCGACAGCCGCATCGAGTCCGCCGCGACTTCCGGCGTCACCGGAAACGGCGTGCACTCATCGAAAGCCATGGTGATGTCAGCATCCAGCTGGTGCTGAATTCGGATCGAGCTTTCCGGCGACAATGTGTGATAGCTGCCGTCGATATGACTGCGAAACCGCACGCCATTTTCATCGAGCTTGCGCAAATCCGTCAGCGACATCACCTGATAGCCGCCTGAATCTGTCAGGATCGGGCCGTCCCACTGCATGAAGCTGTGCAATCCGCCGAGCGCTTCGATCCGATCGGCGCCGGGCCGCAACATCAGGTGATAGGTATTGCCGAGCAGGATTTGTGCGCCCGTCGCCCTGACCGAACTCGGCAACATACCCTTCACCGTCGCAGCGGTGCCAACCGGCATGAATGCCGGGGTGTCGATGACCCCATGCGCGGTTTCCAGACGACCGCGTCGGGCGGCGCCGTCGGTCTGGTTGACGGAAAATGCTAAGACCATCCGACTAACGGTTATTCCCGAACATCAGAACATGGTTCGCGGTATCGATCGCCTCGGCCGTGACGCCATGGCCTGCCAGCCCACCGGCAAAACCGGCACGCAACGCCGCTGCCGTCGCCTGGGTGGTTTGGCCTTCCAACAGCACGATCCATTGCGGCGTTTCGTTTTCCGGGATCGCCATGCCCTGCGCCTTGCGTCCTTCGTTCACCACATCCAGATCGTTCTCCGCCAGAACCGCCCCGATCATTCCCGGCCGCGCCACCAAGGCCGGTAGCAAGTCGCTTTCCAGGTGACCTCTCAGCGCCTCCATAACCGATGGCGCCGGAAAGAAGCGGGCGATGGCGCACGCCCCGGCAAAGCCATGTGACTGATCGATGGTGATCCGCGCGGTGACCCGATCGAACTTACCAAAGGTCGCCATTACCTTCTTCGACCAGTCCGACTGATCCTTCAGCAATTCCATATAGGCCGGGTCACACAAATCCTCGACCTTGTCGGTCTCATAGGTGGCGAAATACTTGATCAGCGCATCACCGTCGCAATCGACATAGCGACGGGCCCGGTGAAAACCGGGCATCCAGACACGCTCGTCGATATGTTCGCGATTGTACCATTCGTTGAAATCTTCCTCGACGCCCACCGGGGTCTCGGTGAAGGTCATCAACATGCCTTTGCCGTATAGCGCCATGATGGATCTCCGTTATTTCGTGACGAGAGAGTCGATGAAGGTTTTCGCCGGCATGCCGACCTTGCCTCCTGCCGCGATGGCGACCGCATTCAGATGCGACAGCACGCCGTCGCGGTAAATTGATTCCCCATCGCCGATCCGCGCCGACATACACCCGACGGTGCCGGCAATGATACCCCGCTGGTTCAATGCCGGAAGCCGGGTAGTCGCCGCGCCGTCCTTGCCACCGCCGGCATCGTGGAAGAACCCGGCGAAAGCATCACCTCGGATAGCCGTCGCCGGGTCATTGCCGAGCATGGCGCCATGGCTGCCGGACACGATGATCCGCCCGGCGTCCTGGTCATTCACCAACGAAATCGAGTCCATCAGCACGATCATCCGCTCACCCGGTCTGACCGGCAACTCCTTACGGGCCTCGGCATAGCTCGGTGCGGGTTGCGTGCTAAGGTCGGCCTTGGTCATGCATCGCGCGGCCTCCAGCGCCGACATCCCCACGGCCACTCCCAACGACAGCGCCAGCGGATTGGCGAATGAGATCACGCCCTCGGCAACCGCGCTTTCGCCATTGCCGATACGACAGGACATGGTGTCGGTGGTGGCATAGGGGATATCCAGGTCTTGGCAATAGCCACCACCGGAAATACCGGAATCGTCCTTGGCCCGCCCGGCGTCATTCAAAATGACTCCCCGCGCCTTCGCTTTCACCGCCAGATAAGTGGCATAGATCCCGCCATGTGAGGCGCCCAGGACCACGCGCGCCTCGCATTCCGGGCCGATCTTGGTGACGGTATCAGCGATGACAATCTGGTCGTCGATGATGCGGTTGGCCATGCGAACGTCCTCCCTGAATTTTTGCTACCGAAGAGTATTTCGGCGTTAACTCGACACCATCTCAAGCACGGTCTCGACGATTTGCGCCTCGGACACCCGGACCACGTCTTCCAGGGGCGGCGCATAGGATATCGGGATACGCGGCGCGGCGCGGCGGCGCACCGGCGATTTCAACGCCTTGAATAAATGCTCCGAGACCGTCGCGGCGATCTCGGCGCCGAACCCACCGACCGATACACTTTCATGGGTGATCAACAGCCGCCCGGTCTTCTCTACCGAGGCGAAGACCGCGTCGCGATCCCAAGGCCAGAGCGTCCGTAAATCGATCACCTCGGCGGAGATGTCCTGCTTTTCCAGCATACCGGCGGCCCGGCTCGCGGTATGCAGTTGTGACGACCAGGAGACGATCGTGACATCGCGACCCTCACGCTCAATTCGAGCTTTGCCGAAGGGGGTCAACAGGTCGCCATCCGGCACCTCGCCTTCCATACCCCAGAGGTTCTTGTGCTCGAAATAGACCACGGGGTCGTCGGCGCGGATCGCCGCTTTCAACAGGCCTTTGTTATCCGCCGGAGTCGAGGGCACCGCCACCACCAGGCCAGGAATATGGGTGTACCAGCTTTCCAGTGACTGGCTGTGCTGGGCGGCGGAGGAGCGCCACATGCCCATGGGTTCGCGGATCACCATCGGCACCTTGGTCTGGCCGCCGAGCATATAGCGGGCCTTGGCGGCCTGGTTGACCAGTTCATCAACGGCGCAAAGGGCGAAATCAGCGAACCGCATTTCGACGACCGGGCGGGTTCCGGCCATCGCCGCACCGACGCTGGCGCCCATGATCGCCGACTCCGAAATCGGCGCATCGGAAATCCGCTCCGGCCCGAATTCCTCGACCAATCCCTTGTACTGACCGAACACACCGCCGCGCCCAAGATCCTCACCCACGGCCCAGACCAGGGGATCGCGCCGCATCTCCTCGGCCAGCGCCGTCATGCCGGCTTCGGCATAGGTCATGACCGTCATCAAAAGGCCCTTTCGCGCGGGTCGCCAATATCCTGAACATCCGTATAGGCGAGCGCCAGATCCGGCCAGGGCGCCGTCTTGGCGGTCTCGTAGGCTTGGTTCATCTCGGTGGCGGCGGCGTCGCGATGCGCCGCCAGTTCCGCCGCGTCTATCCCCGCCTCGCGCAAAACAGCGGCGCAGCGGGCGATCGGATCGTTCTTCCAGGCCGCATCGACTTCTGCGCGGGGACGGTAAGCCGCCGGGTCCGATGCCGTATGGCCGTGCAGCCGGTAGGTCTTGCAGACGATGAACCGGGGTCCGCCGCCGCCTCGGATGACATCCACCGCCGCCCGCACGGTTTCATCCACCGCGACGATGTCATTGCCGTCGACCTCATCCGCCGGAACGCCAAGCGCCCGCGCCCGCGCCGCCGCCCCCTCGCCCGAGGTCATCGCCTCGGTCCGGGTGGTCGAGGCGAAACCGTTGCTCTCGCAGACAAACAGCGCCGGAAGCTTGAACACCCCGGCCCAGTTGAGCCCTTCCAGGAACGGGCCTCGATTGATTGCGCCATCCCCGAAAATACTGCAGGCGACCCCATCGTCGCCTTTCAGCTTAATCGCGTGGGCGGCGCCGGCGGCGATGTTGATATTCGCCGCCACCACCCCGTTGGCGCCAAGCATGCCGACACCGAAATCGGCGATATGCATGGAGCCGCCCTTGCCCTGGCAGATCCCGCCTTCGCGGCCCAACAGTTCCGACATCATCGCCGTGGCGTCAGCGCCCTTAGCCAGGGTATGCCCGTGCCCCCGATGGGTTGAAAGCAGATAGTCATCGGTGCGCAGGTTTTTGCAAACGCCCGAGGCGATGGCCTCCTGACCGATCGAAAGGTGGATGGCGCCGAGCACCAGTTGGTCCTCATTGGCCTTGGCCGCCGCCTCCTCAAAGGCACGAATCCGATGCATCATCCGATGATGATCCAGGTAACGCGCCACATCGATGTTGCGCGGTGTTGCTCCAGGCACGCCGGCCTCCCGTTCCATTCCCAAGTCTTGGCGGCGAGTGTAGGAAGCGGGCTGGGACGGCGCAAGACAAGCTCTACCAAAGCACCGATTTGGTTGGACAGCGCCGGGCTCTCGACCTATTTAAGCGCGAAATCCGAAAACTTGCTGGAGAACTGCGCCATGCGGAGCATTGAACTGAAGGGCGTGATCGCCGGCATCCTGGCCATGGGCCTGGTGGTGTTGGTCTCCAACATCGCTGTCGGGTACCCGATCAACGAATGGCTGACCTGGGGGGCGCTGACCTATCCCATCGCCTTTCTGGTGACCGACCTGACCAACCGATTGTTCGGCGCATCGCCCGCCCGCAAGGTCGTCTATGTCGGTTTCGCGGCGGGCGTGACCTTGTCGCTGGTCTTCGCTGACCCGCGTATCGCCATCGCCTCTGGCACCGCCTTCCTGGTCGCACAACTGCTCGATATCGCGATCTTTGATCGGATGCGCCGGCAGACCTGGTGGAAGGCGCCGCTAGTCTCCTCGGTTATTTCCTCGGCCGTCGACACGGCGCTGTTCTTCTCCATCGCCTTTTATGCGACCGGCCTGCCCTGGGTGACCTGGGCGGTTGGTGACTATGGGGCCAAGCTGGCCATGGCGGCGGCCCTGCTGGTGCCGTTCCGGATCTTCATCTCGATGTTGCCGGAGCACCTGCGCCAAGAGCAGGGCAACACCCCGGCCTAGCACGCGATGCGGGTCGATCTTTTCGATTATGATCTACCGCCGGAACTGATCGCCAAGCATCCGGCCAGGCCGCGCGATGCCGCCCGTCTGCTGGACATGACCGGACCGGTGTTGGCCGACAGAACGGTGCGGGATCTTCCCGTTTTGCTTCAGCCCGGTGACCTTCTGGTGATCAACGACACCAGGGTCATTCCCTCAAGGCTCGATGGTCGACGCGGCGCAGCGCGGATCGAGGCGACCTTGCACAAACGGCTCGGCCCCGGTCGCTGGGCCGCTTTCGCCAGGCCGGCCAAACGACTGCGCCCGGACGACGTGGTCAGCTTCGCCGAGGGCCTCAGCGCCCGGGTGCTGTCCCGAGACGGCGGCGAAGTGGTGCTGGATTTCGGCCTCGACGACGAGAGCTTGCTCAAACGCCTGCAGGCCAATGGCCGGATGCCGCTACCGCCCTATATCAAGCGCGGCGGCGATGACGACCCGAGCGCCGACGCGGCGGACTATCAAACCATGTTCGCCGCCCGCGACGGGGCGGTGGCGGCGCCGACCGCGA
>JAQBUJ010000178.1 GCA_027623845.1 Pseudomonadota bacterium | reverse complement strand
AAATCCTTCTCCTGGACCGCCGATCCAGATAAGATCATCGCTGCCGTCAAAAGAGGGTACCAAGCGTTAGATTCCATCCACTAGTCGAGGATAACGAGGCTTTGGCCAGAGGTGTCGCCTATCAGTTGCGCGATGCGGGTCATGCTGTCGATCTGATTGGCGACGGCGTTGCCGCAGACGTGTTTTTGTCTCAGGAAGGCGCCGATCTGATCGTGTTGGATATTAATCTGCCGGGACTGGACGGGCTTACGGTTCTGCGCCGCATCCGCGAACGCGGCGACGCGACCCCGGTAATATTGTTGACCGCCCGCTCCGACACCGGCGACCGCGTTGCCGGCTTGGACGCTGGCGCGGATGACTATCTGATTAAACCGTTTGAGATGGCGGAACTGGAGGCGCGCATACGCGCTCTGTCGCGCCGGCGGCCCACTGCGGAGATATCGCGCGTGGCGATCGGATCGCTCGAATTTGATCCGCAATCACGCCAACTTTTCCACGACGGGCATTCGCTGGATATTCCACGCCGGGAGATCGCGGTTCTCGAATGTCTGCTCGAGAGCCGCGACCGCTTGGTGCCCAAGGCGTCGATCCTCGATCGGGTATACGGCATCGGAAGCGAGGTCGAAGAGACGGTAATCGAGGTCCATATATCCAGGCTGCGCAAACGCTTGGCGGCGCATGGGGTCACGATCAAGAACGCGCGGGGGCTCGGCTATTTATTAGAAGACGATCGCCGCGGATGAAAGTGATGTCCCTCAGGTTTCGCTTGGCGCTGATTATCCTGGTGCCGCTTATCCTGATTTCGACTGTCGCGGGATATTGGCGGTTTACCGTCGCGCGTCAGACGGCGGAAGTGCTGTTCGACCGCACGCTTTTGGCGTCGTCGCTGGCAATCGCCCGTGATATCGCCAGTTCCGGCGGCGACGCCCTATCGGAGACCACTCGTGATTTGATGCGCGATACGTCGGGCGGGCAGATTTTCTATCATGTTAACGGCCCCGACGGTGTGTACGTCACCGGCTACGCCACGCCGCCTGTGGCGCCAGGTGGTAATACGCAAACCGTCGGCAGTCCGATGTTTTTTCAGGCTGTGTACCGGGGACAAGACGTCCGCGTTGTGCGGTTAAGGGAGGCCAGCGACTTCGAGGGAATTTCCGGATATTCGTTGGTGACAGTCTGGCAAACCTTCGACGGCCGGCACCAATTTGTCCGCGACCTCGCCGTGCGCGCCATTCTGCTTATGGCCAGTCTCGTCCTGACGGTCGCCGTCGTCGTCTGGCTTGGCATTAACTTTGGGTTGCGGCCGCTGACGGAACTTCAAACGGCAATTTCCCGCCGGTCCAGCGATGATCTGGCTCGAATTCAACGTCCGCTCCCGAAGGAAATTCGCGGCATCGTGTCGACGCTCAACACCCTGTTCGACCAATTAGAACGCGCCATCAAATCAAAGGACGTCTTCATCTCCGACGCTGCCCATCAGCTCCGCAATCCGATCGCTGGCGTTCTCTCCATGGCGGAGGCAGTCCGGTCCGCAACAACGCCCGAGGACACGGTAGAGCGGACGAACGAACTCATTGACGCCGCGCGCCACGCGAGCCGGCTTGCCAATCAGATGCTGTCCTATGAACGTGCCCGTGCGGGTTCGCCGGCCGGAAAGGGTATAACTTTTGATCTTGTCGAAATCGCCGGAGAGGTTGCGGCGCGTAATTGCCCGCGAATTTCGATACGCGGATGCGATCTGGAACTGACCCTTCCTGGCTCGCCCATACTATTTGAAGGTGAGCCCGTCCTGGTCGCCGAAGCGATCGAGAATCTGCTCGAAAACGCTTTGAAACACGCGGGTCCGTCATTGTCTCGAATTCGAATTAGTGTGGTTCGACACGAAAATTCCGCCGAGATTTCGGTGTCGGACGATGGCCGAGGTATCAGGTGGGAAGACCGAAGCCGCGCGTTCGACCGTTTCAGCCAGATCGAACCCGGTGAGGGCAGCGGTCTGGGACTTTCGATCGTCGAGACTGTGGTCAAAAACCACGGTGGAACGGTCGTGTTGGAAAATGTCGACATTGGCACCTGTATAACGTTGCGGTTCCCGATCCGTGCAAGTTGAGGTTATAAAGACGAAGCCGGTCCCGAACGGGTGGATGATTTGCCACTTTGGGCGTCCAAACAACTTCTTTTCCGCCAACCTTGCCTGATGCCAGAGCCCAGTCCACAAGCTATCCTCGACGCGCTGCTAGAGCGCTGCCACGAAATCCGAACACCTTGCGGCGACGGCCACCTGATGTGGCGGGTGTGGGGCGGAGCCGACCCGCAATGTCCTACGCTGGTGCTGTTGCATGGTGGATTTGGCGCCTGGAACCACTGGGTGCGCACGATTCCAGAACTGGAACCACATTTTCGGGTGATTGCGCCTGACTTGCCGGGGTGCGGCGATTCCGCCGATCCGCCCCAGCCTTACGACGCCGCCAGCCTGTCTGCGCTACTGTCGGACGGCTTGGACTTGGTTATTCCGGATGACGCAACCTATGACCTCGTGTCATTTTCCTTCGGCGGTGTGTTGTCCGGCTTGATTGCTCGTGCCCAGGCCCGGCGTATTCGCGCGCTGATACTCGTCGGAACGCCAATCCTGGGTCTGGCGCGCACGGGTCCGGCCAACGCGTTGGTCAGGGTGCCGCCCGAACTGTCGCCGCCCGAAGCTGCGCCGCTGTACCGGGGCAATTTGGAGAAACTGATGGTGCGCGATCCGGCGGCGGTGGACGATCTGGCCATGACTTTGCACATGGCCAATATGGCGAAGACCCGCCTGCGCTCTCGCAGCATTGCCCGGGCATTTGTCTCGGCAGAAAGCCTGCAAAATCTACCCTGTGGTTTAAGCTGCATTTTTGGCGAGAACGACGTTACTCTGCACCCGGATTTGGCAACCGTCCGCGCCTACGTGGAGAAAACCCACCCCGGGGCCGCCGTCCATATCATCCCCGACGCCGGCCACTGGGTTCAGTATGAGGTTCCAGAGGTTTTCAACGCGACGCTGCTGGGGGTGCTCGCAGCGGCGGATATAACTGCACAGAAGGCGGATTGAAGCGGACTGAAAAAGCGCTACAGCCCCGAATTGGGCCTACTATCGGTCTCGTCGGTTACGCCGGCCCCGCGAGTCGTCATCGCGATCGTCATCGCCGCGTCTGTGGCGTTGCAGACCCGGCGGCAGCGACCGGGTATCGCCGTCGATCCAGCGGCTGTCGATACGCTCGCTTCGCTGCCAGTGGTCGCCGTAGTACCGGAAATATTGACGGTCCCAGTAATAATAGTTCGGCCGGCCGACGACAACATAGACGCCAAGACGCTGATCATACGACATATCGACCCCGTCGCGATGTCTGTAACGGTACCCGTGCGCGGGCGCGTGCGGTGGTGGGCCGCCGTTATCCAGATTGGGATCGTAGACGCATGCGGCGACCGTCGCGCCGGCGCCAATTGAAAATATTCCCCGTACGAAATTCCGTCTGTTCATTTTTATCTCCTGGTTCGATTGGGTAACCCCGGCTGACGCTGTGCCACCAAGTGAGCAGTACAGCCAACAGCATAAGCACCAGGACGAAGATCAGAATGGTACTCAAGGGACATGGTGGCGCGCCGCAAGCGGTTCAGTTCCGAGCGACCCATCCGCAATCAATTCACGTTGGCGACCGGCTTCGTCGTTGTTGGTTGTTAAGGTATGGAGCGCCGATCGATCACCATAGCCTCGGAATATACCCAGTGCCCGCGCCGCTCGCGATATGCCGGCTCGATTCCGGCCCGCAGGGCGCCGCGTCGTTGGAAATCCGACGATCGATTCATGCCATGTCTAACAGCGCCAGATCGATAACGTCGCCCATCTTGCAGTAACCGAGATCGCTGGGATGGAGACCGTCGCCGCAATCGTAGATCGGCAACATCTGGGTCGGAGTTTCGGGGTCGCGCAGCGCCGCATCGAAGTCGACGACGCCATCGAGCAGGTCGCTATGGCGGATCCACTCGTTGAAGGCGACGCGATGCTGTTCGCGCGTCGGATTCCAAGCCCCCGGCATAAATGTCTCGTTGCCGAACGGCGTGAGTGTGGCGGCTATGAACTTTATCCCACTCGCTTGGGCGCGCAGCGCCATCTGGTGCATGCCGGTGATCAGCTGCTCGCCGGTGACCTCTTCCCCGGACAGACCGTTGCGGTTGCGTAGATCGTTGGTACCGAGCATGACGATCGCATGCGTCACACCGGGCTGCGCCAGCACGTCGCGATCAAAGCGCCGCAAGCCGCTGTCGCCACGATCGTCATGCAGGATCCGGTTGCCGCCAAGTCCCTGGTTCATCACGCCGAACAGACGCCCGTCCTCGCGTGCAACCAGTCGCCGCGCGAGCTGGTCGGGCCAGCGGTTGAACGTATCATGCGTCGAGATGTTGCCGTCGGTCAGCGAGTCACCGACTGCAACTACGCCACCGGTCTCTTTCGATGCCAGCACGTCGACACCGCTGACGAAACACCACTCGTCGGTGATCTTGTAAACTCGCATGTTGATCGCGTCGGTGAAATCGCCTTGCGGCGATATGTAGTTGGTCTGACGCGCATACCGACCGGTGACCTGAAAGCCGATCGGAACGTCCGCCGTCAGGTAGACCGAGACGGCGAGGTCGGCGAGTGGCGCGACCTCAAGCTCGACCGGATCGCTTATTGCTAGCGCGCCTGTCGCGATGGACATCGAGGCAGCACCGTTGAAGGTGAGCGGACGCAGCGTGCCCGGCACGACGGATGCACCTTTGTCGCGGATGCCGACCGAGGCGGCGCCAATTGCGAGCTTACCGTTGCCGTGCGCATTCGAGATCCGCACCCGGATGGTACCGCCGCCGATGCTTATACGCGGTGTCATCCTCACTGTGTAATTGTTGTCGAAAACAGCGCTGACCAAGCTTGTCGCCGGCGTGGTGGCCCAAGTGCCGACCCAGTGCTTATCGTTGTCCATCGGTTATATCCTCGTGTCGTGACGCGCGCTTATTGTATGATGACCGTGCTGTGGTGCGTATGGAAAACCGAGCATCCATAGGAAAAACAATCGGCGTTTGCCGCAGGTAGCCGAGGCCGCCGATAAGGTCGGTGGAAGGAAGGACGCAATGTTGACGATCGACGCTCAAGTCCATGCTTATGAACGCAATCACCCGGGGCGACCTTGGGCCGCGGTTCTGGTAGGTCCCCCGGAGGTCACCGGTGACGACATGGTGGCGGCGATGGACGCGGTTGGCGTCGACGGCGCCTTACTGGTCTCGCCATTCACCATGTACCGTTACGACGCCAGCTACGCCATTGATATTCAGGCGGCGCACCCGGATCGATTTGGCTTGATCAAGCCGGTCGACCCCACCGATCCCGCCGTGCTGGAAACGATCGCCGACTGGGCGGCGCAGGCAGGCGCGGTCGCCATCCGTCTCATGCTTGTCGATGGGGTTTCGAACGATCCCGACGATCCCGGTATCCAGCGGGTTCTCGACGCCGCCGCGCGCCACGCGCTGCCGGTCAATCTCCTGTGCTGGGGCCGCCTGGAACAGGTCGCGAAGCTCGCCGCCGGGAAGCCCAATACATCATTGGTCGTCGATCACCTCGGCCTCCGACAACCCTTCACGCCACCGGCGCCGCCAGAGCCATTCGCCGACCTTCCCCAGCTCCTTGATCTGGCGGCATACGAAAACGTCACCGTGAAGATCTCCGGCGCGTGCACCCTTTCGCATGAACCATTCCCCTACGACGACCTCTGGGACCCGCTCGGCCGCATCTTCGACAAGTTCGGCTTTGATCGTTGTATGTGGGGCACCGACTGGACCCGGGCGGTAAAGCTACTGACCTATGAACAAGGCGTGGAGCCCTTCCGCCTCACCGACCGTATATCGGACAGCGAGCGCGCGGATCTCATGGGCCGAACTGTGCAACGCGTATACAATTGGTCGCCGCCGGCGCGGTGATCAGATCATAAAAATTTATAAGCTTCTGTGCGTGTGCGTGAGTCCATGTCGCACGACTATCGCATGGCTGAGTCGAGCGTTTGCACGATCAAACTTCGATGTCTTTGGTGGTGACGATTGTCCGGGTTCGATCAAATCCGCCGTGAATAGGATGTGATGACCACGAAGAGCCGAGCCTCGGTGTTGGTGCCATTCGCTGTGCGCAGCTTTCGTTTCCAATGGCCAGCCGACCTAGCGACCTCTTGGTCGTTCGAGATGGAGACCATAATCCTCGGCTGGTACATTTTGGTGGCCACCGATTCGGTCCTGATGCTGACGCTGTTCGCCGCGCTTCAGTACTTGGGCACGCTGGTTGCGCCGCTGTTCGGCGTTGCCGGGGACCGGGCCGGGGCGCGCACCGTTCTATGCTCGATGCGCGCGTTCTACGCGGTGCAGGCCGCCGCGCTGACCACTCTGGCCTACCTGGACGCGCTGGGCCCTGCGCCCGTGCTCGTGATCGCCGCGCTGATGGGCATCGTACGGCCTTCGGACATCGCGATCCGCTACGCGCTGGTGGGCGAGACTATCGCTTCGAGGCAGTTGATGGGCGCGATGGGGATCTCGCGGACAACGACCGATTCGGCCCGGATCGCCGGCGCGTTGACCGGCGCCGGCCTGGTCGCCGTCCTCGGCATCGGCGCCGCCTATACCGCGGTAACCACGCTCTACGCGGTCTCGCTGCTGCTGACC
>JAQBUJ010000177.1 GCA_027623845.1 Pseudomonadota bacterium | reverse complement strand
CCGGGTCCGGGGCTGCGCGCTTTGCGAGGCCGCCGCCGAAATCATCGCCGAGAGCGCCCTTGGCCTGGGGGCCGAGGAAATGGCGACGATTGAACGGGCGACCCGGGCCTTCATGGAAAGCCCCGACGCCGAGCATCCCTGGACGCGGTTGTCGGTATTTGCCCCGGTCAGGCAGATCAAATCACGTCACGATTGCGTCCTGCTGCCGTTTACCGCCGTTAACCGGGCGTTTTTGCAAGCCGGCGAGCCTGCAAAACCTAGCGCTTGATATCGATGATTGAGTCCAACAATTCATCGCCGGTCTGGGCGACCTTGATCGCCGCCTTATAGGCGCTGGAAGCCAGCGTCAGGTTGGAGATTTCCGTCGCCAGATCCACGTTAGAGCGTGACAGGCCATTGTCGATCCCGCCGAAACCAGCCTGTCCCGGCCCGCCGAGGACAATGCCGCCGCTTTCGGCTGTCGTGGTGAACGAGCCACCATCGCTGGCCAAGCGCGTCGGGGCCGGAACATTTGCGCTCGGTACCTGGAATATCGCCACCGAGGCGCCATTGGCGCTGGTCGCGCGAACCAAGCCGTCGGATTGGATATCGAAGCCGGTGATCGCCGACGGCGCCGTCCCATCGGCATTGGCGCTGGTGATTGAGAACGGCGCGGCGATCTGGTTGAGCGCATTGCCGCCGAAACTGCCAAGCCCGAAGGTTACGGATTGCGCAGTTCCACCCGAGGCGGTGAAATCAAGGCTGAGAGCGATGTTGGCCGGTGCGCCGGGGCTGCCGATGCCGGCGATTGATGTCAGGGCGCCGGAGCCGTCGAAAGTCAGCCCAACCGGACCAGCCGGGCTGGTGATCGAGCCTTGTGTCGGATCAACGGCGAAACCGACGCTGAAAGCGTTCACGCCGGTCTTGGTGAAATTGGCGTTCAGCACCTGCTCAGTGCCCAAACTATCGATCACCGTCAACGAGGCCTGGAACTGATCCCCGACAGCGGCGCCAGCCGGTAGGGTCGCCGCCAAATTGGCCTGCGTGGTCGGCTGGCTGGCCGTGCCGGTCGGCAGCCGAACGGGCTGTAGATCAGAGGGGTTTTGTCCAGGCGCGGTAACCGTGCCCGACGTATCGGTGGGAAACCCGAGCAATTGCCGGCCCGCGACATCGGTCAGGAAACCGTTCGCATCCGGTGTGAAACTACCGGATTTGACCAACTCAAGCACATCCGGCGTCGATGGGTCGCGGCTGACCAGGAACGAGGTTCCGCCCGCCGACAAATCTCCCGCCGCACCAGTTGACTGCAGGAACGAAGCCGCGGCGCCATCGACCAAACTGGTGAATTGGGTCCCGGCAGGGTTTTGCGAGTCAAATCGTGGCTTTTCGGCGCGAAACGCCGTGGTCTCAAGATTAGCGATGTTATTGGCGGTGGCGCGAAAAAACCGACTGTTCGCGGTGATCGCGCCCAGTGCGGAATTCAGTCCGGAAACAATACCAGCCATGGTCGCGTGTCCCAGTTCGACGTTCTGTCGGGCATGCTACAGATGACCATGGCCCACCCAAGCTTCAAGGGGCGGGCTTCGGCGCCAGTCGCGGATGTGAGGAATCCCACACCGTCTCCAGAAAACCGGTGACCACGTCGGCGGCGCCATGATCGAAAAGATCGGAATGACGTCCTTCCTCGAAAAGCTGAAACCGCTTTGGTTCCGGCGCCGCGTCGTACAATCGCCGGCCATGCTCCACAGCGATGACGGCATCGCGCTGGCCATGCAAAATCAATAGCGGGCTGCGCAAACCGGCGATCCTGGAGAGCGAATCAAAAGGATCCTTAAGCAAATAACGCACCGGTACGAACCAGTAGCGGGCCGCGGCGATTTCGATGACCGACGTAAAGGGCGCTTCCAAAACCAACGCGCCAAGGGGACTGTCTCGCCCTGCCGAGGATTGTGCCGTCGCCGAATTTTGCATCGCTAAAGCGACGGCGACGCCACTGCCCAACGATTCTCCATAAAGCACCGTATCCTTGGCTGAAACCCCTTCGGCCTGGAGGAAATCAAGCGCTGCTCTGCCATCCAGAATCAACCCGGCTTCGCTTGGCGCGCCGGGATTACCGCCATAACCGCGATAGCCGACCAGCAGCACGCCGTAGCCCCGGTCGATGAAGGCCCGCGCCTTGAAGCCGCGCCCGGCGATGGAACCGGCGTTACCCTGAAAATAGACAATGGTCGGGCGGTTATCGGCCGCGCCGCGATACCAGGACCGCAAGCGCAGACCGTCTGCGCTCGACAAGTCGATCTCCCGCATATCCGAAACACCGGCTTCCAGGCGATCCGGTGGCAAAAGCCCGGGAACGAAAAGAATGCGGCGCTGAAAAACATAAAGACAGGCGATGAGCAGGCAATAGATCAGCACCGCCGCCACGCCGATTTTGATTAAACCCAAACCAAACTCCCGGAATCCTCGTCTTTGCGCTAGATGTACCATATATTCCGGTTTTCCAATGCTCTGGGGATAGGAGACGGACCCTGCCGCGCGCGTTTATCTTGACCGTAACCGTTCTGGTCGCCGCGATGTTCGTCCTGGGTTGGTCGACGCATGCGCGGGCGGCGCGTGTTCAGTGGTTTGTCGAAGTGCTGATCGACCCGATCAGCAAGAAACCTATGCTTGAGGCCCGCATCCTGACCCGGCGGGGGTTTCGCTTTCACCTCCAGCATCACCGCGACAGCAGTATATGGGCGGCGTTTCGCCTGCCCCGCTCGGTCCGCAAACAACTGACATCCAAGCGCCTGCCGGTCTATTGGGTTGATGATTTCGACCCCATCGACCTGGAGCGGCTGAAGGAATTGGAGACCGGTTTCAAGCCAACCCTCTACAAGTTGGAAGGCAAGCAAGCCGACTTCATCGTCTGGGGCGCGGCGCTTCCCGGGTTCATCCCACCGGTGCTTCGGCAGATGATGTTGGGCGAAACGCTCTATGTGAAATACTGGACCCAACTCGGCGAAGAGGAATTGGCGGAAATTTCATTGACCCGGGCGAATGAGGCGATCGCCCAATTCCTCAAGGTTCAGCCGTTGAACAGACTCAAGGACACCGTTCAAGGCGCGGCGACGTCTTTCGAAACCGTGGCGAAGCGTTACTCGGAAATCTGCGAAGATCTACGATTTGGCATTGATGATACTGACTTCACGGAATGCCGCGAAAAATACGTGCAGTGCAGTGAAGCGCCGGCGATGACGACCGGCACCCTGAAAGTCTGTCTCGATTACTTCCCTGACCGGGGCAAGGACGAGAAAGGCAATAAGGCAACCCCGCTGGGGGCCAAGCCTAATGTTAAGAAGCGTGGTGTTAAGAAGAAATCCTAGCCGACCGCCCCGAAGTCACACGGCGATATCGATAATTCGGGCCGCCGAGGCGCCAATCTCACGAGAGCCGCGACCCTGATCAGCGCCTTGAGTCTGAGCCGCAAAGCCGGTCGGACCGGACCCAGCAGCCGTTTCGCCGCTTGGCGCCACGGCGCCAATTGCGTTCTCCACACCGGCGCCCGTCCCCGCTTCTGGTCCTGTTTCCGTCCCTGCTTCCGTCCCTGTTGCGCCTTGCGTTTCACCGTTCAATTCGTCGGCGCGTTGCGCCCGCAATTCGCTCTCGGCCTGACGAATGGTGGCATTGGCTTGCGCCGCCACTGCCCGGTCCTGCCCCGACGGGTCGGACGGAGCCAATGCCGCGCTCCGGACGATCTGTAGTTTTTGAATGGTCGCCGCTGGGTCTCCATCGACCGGCGCGGTATCGATCGAAACCTCTCCGGCTACCGCATAGCGTTGCCCGTCCGGTCCCTGCTGATAGGTAAAGCTTGGCGCGCCGGCAAAGGCGCCGCCCGCCGCCGCATGTGCGGCTTCGTGCCGGCGAACCGCGGCATCCGCCTGACGCAGCTCGGCAAGCTGCTTCTGTTCGGCTTCGCTCAAGCCGCTGGCGCCCTCTTCTTCCGGTCCCTGCTGCGCCGCCAGCGTCGTGCTCAAATCCAGCAACGCCCCATTGTCACCGCCCAGACGCACGCCGTTTTGCCCGTCGATACCGGTGTCGCGTTGATCAAGAACAGAGCCCGGCGGCGTGGAATTTCTATTGGAGTTGCCGGCGGTGATCCGGATACCGACCAAACTTGTCGTGTCGCGCACCGGTGGCGGACGCACGGACGCACCCGCTCCGATATCAATGATTGGGAACGAGCTGTTCGACAAGGGGTTGCCAGAAACCGTCGCCATTTCGTTCAGATCCCTTCGTCATCCCAACAGCGGGACGACTTAGTGGTTCTCTACGGTTACGCCCTTGTAGAATATTTGTTGGCGCTCACAGGGTCAAGGAACCTGCGCATACGCCTCGTAGCGGGCCGCAGCAGAGTTTAACGCAGAGCATCCAAATCAAGCGGCACAGACTCTCCCAGCCAATAGACATATTCGGTGTGGTCGATGATTTCGTCTCCGGTACAGGCATGAACGAAGACCGTTAAGCTGCGCCGGTTTACGCTAAGCCAAGGCACCAACGAACCGAAAAGCTCCGGGTCGAAAGCCACCTGGTAGCTCCACTTCGGATGCGGCCCGACGGGTTTTTCATGAAACCGTCCCATCTGGATCTCGAAATTTTCCTCGATTTCAGATCGAAGTTCCCGCGCCGGCTCGGTCGTCGCTGCGTCGAAATATACGTGCGCGTGGTACGATTTTATAATCTCTTTGGGATTCGCTACCATGTGATCGCTTTCTATCGGTCGGAATAATTGACCCTTTGGATAGTTGGTTAACCCACGGTGATGTCAAGGGTTTGCACGAAATATTGGTGGGAATCCGCACCAAACAAACGCATTCGTGAGCCGGCAAACGCGCAGGTCCTTGCCTTCGTGGATTCCGGCTGTATTGTGCGCCGCATCATAACTCCCTAAGCGGCGGCCCCATGAACTTGCGCAACATCGCCATTATCGCTCAGGTCGACCACGGTAAGACGACCCTGGTCGACGTTCTGCTTCGCCAGTCCGGAACCTTCCGTGACAATCAGCGAATTCAAGAGCGCGCGATGGACTCCAACGATCTCGAGCGTGAGCGCGGCATCACCATCCTGGCCAAATGCACCTCGGTGACCTGGAACGATACCCGGATCAACATCGTCGATACCCCCGGCCATGCCGATTTCGGCGGTGAGGTCGAACGCATCCTGTCGATGGTTGATGGGGTGCTGGTGCTGGTCGATGCCTCGGAAGGCCCGATGCCGCAGACCAAGTTCGTGCTGGCCAAAGCCTTGAAGCTTGGGTTGCGCCCGATCGTCGTGGTCAACAAGGTCGATAAGCCCGACCAGCGCGCCTATGAAGTGCAGAACGAAATGTTCGATCTCTTCTCCGCGCTGGACGCCAATGACCAGCAGCTTGATTTTCCGACCCTGTTCGCCTCGGCCAAGATGGGCTGGGCCTCGGAAACGCCGGACGCGCCCGGTGAGGACATGGCGCCGCTGTTCGAACGCATCGTGGCGCATGTCCCTGCCCCAAAGGTCGTTCTGGATCAGCCGTTCCGGATGTTGGTAACCACCCTGGAGGCGGACCCCTATCTCGGACGGATCCTTACCGGTCGGATCGAAACCGGCGAAGTGCGGCCGAACATGACGGTCAAGGCGATGTCCCGCGACGGCAAGGTGCTGGAACAGACGCGGATCACCAAGGTCCTGGCGTTCCGTGGTTTGGAGCGGATGTCCCTGGACCATGCCAGCGCCGGCGATATCGTCGCCCTGGCCGGGCTGTCCGGAACGACCGTCGCCGATACCATCGCCGACGTCTCGGTGAGCGACCCCATCGAAGCCGCACCGATCGACCCGTCGACCATCGCCGTTACCTTCTCGATCAACGACAGCCCGATCGCCGGGCGCGAGGGCGATAAGGTCACCTCGCGGATGCTGCGGGACCGCTTGATGCGGGAAGCCGAGGGCAATGTCGCGATCCGCGTTGAAGAGGCCGCCGGACGGGATGCCTTCGAGGTTTCCGGCCGCGGCGAACTTCAGCTCGCGGTGTTGATCGAGCAGATGCGCCGCGAGGGCTTCGAGATGTCGATCAGCCGTCCTCGGGTGCTGTACCGCAACGATCCGGTCAGTGGTCAACGGATGGAGCCGATCGAGGAAGTGGTCATCGACGTTGACGAGGAATACGCCGGCCCGGTCGTCGAGGCGATGTCGATCCGCAAGGGGGAACTGCAGGAAATGCGCCCGTCCGGCGGCGGCAAGCAGCGTCTGGGCTTTCTTTGCCCGGCGCGGGGCCTGATCGGTTATCACGGCGACTTCATGACCCAGACGCGCGGCACCGGGGTGATGAACCGACTGTTCCATTCCTACGCGCCGTACAAGGGACCGATCCCGGCCCGCCGTGTCGGTGTTTTGGTCTCGCTGGAACGCGGCAAGGCGGCGGGCTATGCCCTGTTCAACCTTGAAGAGCGCGGCATAATGATGATCGGCGCCAACGAAGAAGTGTATCCCGGCATGATCATCGGCGAGCACACCCGTGGCAACGATCTTGAGGTCAATCCGCTGAAAGCCAAACAGCTCACCAATTTTCGGGCTTCCGGCAAGGATGACGCGACGGTGCTGACCACGCCGATGAAGATGACCCTGGAAAAGGCCATCGCCTATATCGCCGACGATGAATTGGTCGAGGTCACGCCGAAGACGATCCGCCTGCGCAAACGGTATCTGGACCAGCATGAGCGCAAGAAGC
>JAQBUJ010000176.1 GCA_027623845.1 Pseudomonadota bacterium | reverse complement strand
GACCGCCCGCCAGGTCGGCGCGCATGGCAGAGATATCTCTTACTGTTTCGATGCCTCGCTTTTTCCGTCTATATTATTGAAAAACTTGAAGAAATCGCTGTTTGGCGAGAGCACCATCGTGGTTTCACTCGAAGACAGCGCCTTACGATAGGCCTGCATCGAGCGATAGAAGGCGAAGAAATCCGGATCCTGCCCAAAGGCGTCGGCATAGATCTGAATCGCCAAGCCGTCGCCTTTACCACGCAGGGTCTCGGCTTCCTTCTGGGCTTCCGCCAGGATCACGACTTTTTGCTTGTCGGCATCGGCTCGGATCCCCTCGGCCAACTCAAAGCCCTCGGCTCTGAACTCCTTGGCCTCTCTTTGACGCTCGGATTTCATCCGGTTTTCAATGTTGGCCCGCGTCTCGCCCGGATAGTCGGCGCGGCGCACACGCACCTCGACGATTTCCATACCGAAGCGCTTAACCGCGTCATTCACCGCTTTTTGGATATCGACCATGATCGTGTCGCGCTTGGTCGACAGGATATCCAGCAGAGTTGCGTTACCCAGCACCCGGCGCAACGACGAATTGATGATCGGGCTGAGTTTGCCGGGAACCCCGGAAACCAAGCGGGTGGTTTGGTAGAACAACAACGGATCGATGATCCGATACCGCGCATAAGAATCCACGTCCAACCGCTTTTGGTCGGCGAGGATCACCCGTTCGGTCGGCGGATCGAGATCAAGCACCCGCTTCTCATAGAAGACCACCTCCTCGATAAACGGGTACTTGAAGTTCAACCCGGGATCTTGAACGGTATTTTGCGGTTTACCCAACAGCAACACGATCGCCTGTTGGGTTTGCTCGACAATGAAAAGCGCGCTGCTTGCCGCGATTCCAATGGCTATGACGACAACGCCAATTACTGCTAAAAGTTTGTTCATTGCTTGGCGCTCCCGGTTGCGTTACCCGCAGATCCGCCTTGGCGTTTCTGGATTTCCGGCAAGGGCAAATACGGGACCACCCCGGAACCGCCGGCATTGTCGTCGATAATCACCTTGTTGACCTTGCTCAGCACCTCCTCAAGCGTTTCCAGATAGATCCGCTTGGTTGTCACGTCTTTTGAACGCTGGAAAGCTGTATAGACTTGGTTGAAACGGTTGGCGTCACCCTGTGCCCGATTGACCACCTCTTGGCGATAGGCGTCGGCGCCCTGCACCAGTTGCTGGGATTCACCACGAGCGCGGGGAACGATATCGTTGCGATAGGCTTCGGCCTCGTTCTTCAATCGATCCTTGTCCTGACGCGCACGCGATACTTCGTCAAAGGCATCGATCACGTTCTTCGGCGGCAGCACTTCGAGAAGCTGCACCTGGCGAACCTCAATCCCCGCCTGATACTCAGTCATCAAAATCTGAAGCGCCTCGAGTGCCCGCCGCTCAATGTCCTCGCGTCCGCTGGTCAGCGCATCCTGGATACGGGTTTGACCGACGATGGCGCGCATCACTGATTCTGCAGCCATCTTGATGGTCTCGTCCGGGTTGCGGATGTTGAACAGATACGCGGGCGCGTCGGAGATTTTCCAGAACACCACGAAATCAATATCGACGATGTTCTCATCGCCGGTGATCATCTGGCTTTCCTCGGGCATGTCGCGTACCGAGGCGCCGCGCCTGGAGGCCTCGCCGCTGGTCCGCAGCCCAACCTCGATACGGTTTTCCGCCGTCACATCCGGCTTGTACACGGTGCCGATCGGAGACGGCCAATTCCAATGCAATCCCGGTCCGGTCGTTGTTCCCAAGAACCGGCCCAGCACCAAAGGCACACCCTCCTGGTTCGGCTGCACCCGATAGGTGCCGCCATAACCAGCCCAAATCACCAGAACAGCCAAAAGACCGAGAATGATGACCTTGTTGCCGCCAAAACCACCAGGGAGCAACCCTTTCAGGCGTGCCTGACCGCGTCGGATGATCTCGTCGATGTCTGGCGGGGTTGGTCCGCCGCCGCCGCCGCCCGGCTTGCCCCCCCATGGAGAGCCGCCGCCATCGCCGCCACCGCCGCCACCGCCGCCGTTACCGCCGCCGCCGCTTCCGCCGCCGCCCCAAGGGCCGCCGCCGCCTTGATTATTCCAGGGCATGTTGTTGGCCCTCCCCATTAAAAAGTTACCCGCTCTTAACAGACGCGGGGCATCGCTTGCAAAGTATTCCCGACCAAGGGTAAGAGCAGGCCGTCAACCAAGGTTGTGGCGACCCGCGCTCCGGCATATGGTCCGATTTGAGGAGATTTCAAGCATGGCACAGGTTACCGAGGCCCAGATTCTGGACGCGCTGCGCGCTGTTCGCGACCCCGATCAGGACCAGGACATCGTCAGCCTGGGTATCGTGACCGGGTTGGTGATCAAGGACGGCAATGTTGGATTTTCGATTGAGGTCGACCCGAAACGGGGGCCGCATCTGGAACCGCTGCGCAAATCAGCCGAAACCGCAGTCGACAAGGTACCAGGCGTGCTGTCGGTCACGGCGGTTTTGACGGCGCATACCCCGGCTGCCGGCGCGCGTGCCCAACCCACCGGCCAGCAAAACCCGAGGCCCGCCTCTCCGCAGCGGCCACAAATTCAGTCGGCCACCGGCGGCGCGCGGGAACTGGCGCCGGGCGTGAAGGCGATCGTTGCGGTCGCGTCGGGCAAGGGAGGGGTCGGAAAATCGACAACGGCGGTCAACCTGGCGATGGCGTTGGCCGCGTCCGGGCTGGCGGTCGGCGTATTGGATGCCGATATCTACGGCCCGTCGCTGCCGAGAATGATGGGAATCACCGACAAGCCGACCAGCGAGGACGGCCATATCTTAAAACCGCTCGAGAAATACGGCGTGAAATGCATGTCCATCGGCTTTCTGGTTCCTGAGGACTCGCCGACGATCTGGCGTGGTCCGATGGTGATGAGCGCGCTTGAACAGATGCTGCGCGACGTTGCCTGGGGCGAGCTTGATGTGATGATCGTTGACATGCCGCCGGGCACCGGCGACGCCCAATTGACCATCTCCCAGCGGGTCCCGTTGGCCGGCGCGGTCATCGTGTCGACGCCCCAGGACATCGCCTTGTTGGATGCGCGCAAGGGGCTCAACATGTTCCGCAAGGTCGATGTGCCCGTGCTCGGCATTATCGAGAACATGAGCACTTTCATCTGCCCCCATTGCGGCGGCCAAAGCGATATTTTCGGTCATGGCGGCGCCCGCGCCGAAGCGGAAACTTTGAACGTTGATTTCCTCGGCGAGGTGCCGCTTCACATGGACATTCGAAAGACCTCGGACGCCGGCACCCCGATCGTGGTTTCAGCGCCGGACGGTCCGCACGCCTTAGCCTATCGCGCCATCGCCGAGGCCGTTTGGTCGAAGATCGCGCCGTCCGGCGACGCCAAGCGCCGGGAAGCGCCGCGCATCGTCATGGGTTGAGCCTTAACAATCGCCCACCCCACTCAACGGAAGATCAGCCGGGCGGCGCAGCGCAACCAACCGTCGTGCTACGCCGCTCCATGATCACCGTGTCCCGCCATTGATCGGCCATTGGGCCATAGCTCATCCAGGCGATCTTCTCGCGCCGCCCCATCAGCCGAAAACCAAAGCGCTGATGCAGGGTCACGCTGGCCTGATTTTTCGGAAAGATGCTGGCTTGCAGGGTCCACACGCCAGCCGCCTCGGACGCCTCGACCAGGCCGCCGAGCAAGGCGCGACCGACGCCGCCGCCATGCGCCGCATCGGCGACGTAGACGCTGACCTCGCCAACCCCCGCGTAGACAGCACGAGCCGAGACCGCAGAAAGCGCCGACCAACCGACCACCCTACCGCCCTGCTCGGCAACCAGGCGCCCGGCCATAAGACGCGAGGCGAACCACGCATTCCAATCCTGGGGGACGGATTTTTCAAAGGTCGCGTGGCCGGTCGCGATGCCTTGGCGGTAGATCTCGAACACCGCCGGGCCATCCGCCTCCGCCATCGCCCGAATCAACGGTTTCGGGCGTCGTTGATCGGCTGGGATCATTTCGCTGCTCCGACAATGGCCGTCTCGATCGGCCCCTAGCTTTCCTCACGCTCAACCCGCTCAAGCACGACGAAATCATGGGCCGGTCCGTCTTTTTCGGACCCATGCTGGCTCTGGCGAGAGATTTCCCGCCATTGACGAGGGTCAAGATCCGGGAACCGGGTGTCCCCTTCGGGACAGACATGAACCTCGGTCTTGTACAAGCGGCACGCAAGCGGCAAGGCCCGCGCATAAATACCCGCGCCGCCAAACGCAACGATCTCGCCGGCGCCCATCGCCCGAGCCGCACGGGCACCGGCTTCGAGCGCGGCTGCGAAATCGCGCACAACAACGACGCCTTCAACCGCAAACTCCGGGTCTCGCGTCAACACGATCGTGGTTCGCCCCGGCAGCGGCCGCCCGATCGACTCGTAGGTCCGGCGCCCCATGATCAACGGCTTACCCATGGTGAGCGATTTCACCCGCTTCAAATCACCGGAAAGACGCCAAGGCATCCCGCCATCAGCGCCGATGACCCCATTGTCGGCAACCGCCACGACGATGACCAGTGCCGGATTGGTGAGAAAATCGGACATCGATATCCCTTCAGACCGCGACCTGGGCTGGGATATGCGGATAGGGGTCGTAGCCGATCAGACTGAAATGCTCAAAGGTGAACCCGTGGATATCCTTGACCGTGGGATCGATCCTCATCTGTGGCAAGCCGCGCGGCGCGCGCTCTAGCTGCAGTCCGGCCTGCTCCAGGTGGTTGCGGTAGAGATGTGCGTCACCGAGGGTGTGAATGAACTCCCCCGGCTTGAGTCCGGTCACCTGCGCGATCATCAAGGTCAGCAGCGCATACGAGGCGATATTGAACGGCACGCCGAGGAACACATCGGCGCTGCGTTGGTACAGTTGGCAGGACAGCTTTCCCTCGGCGACATAAAACTGGAACAAGCAATGGCACGGCGCCAGCGCCATTCGGTCGAGCTCGCCGGGGTTCCAGGCGGTAACCATCATCCGCCGCGAATTGGGGTTCGTGCGGATATCCCGCATCAAACCGGCGATTTGGTCGACGGTGTCGCCACCGGAACCCGGCCAGGATCTCCATTGCGCCCCGTAAACCGGCCCCAAATCGCCATTCTCGTCGGCCCATTCGTTCCAGATCCGCACGCCGTTGTCCTGCAAGTAGCGGACATTGGTGTCGCCGGAGAGAATCCACAGCAACTCATGAATGATCGATTTTAGATGCAGCCTCTTGGTGGTCAGCAACGGGAAACCAGCCGCAAGGTCAAACCGCATCTGGTGACCGAACACCGATACCGTCCCAACCCCCGTCCGGTCCGCCTTGTCTGTGCCGGTTTCCAGAACCAATCGCATCAGGTCGAGATATTGTCGCATTGATCGCGAGCCCCATGGCTCAGGTTGATACTGTCTCAGGCCAATATACAATATATTGCGGTAAACTAAATGCGATTGGATGGGAAAGATCACCCGATGAGCGATTTTCTGCCCCCGTTGCTAGGCCGTCGCCGCGCCACGCCGGAATCGATCCGGCGGTTCGAAGGCCTGCCGACATGAGCCGGACCGTCGACGCCATTCTTGCGCACGCACAGCAACTCGCCACGCATCACCGACATCGCGAGGCGATCAATCAGCTCAGCGCCGCCCTGCTCGAATTTTCGAACGACCCCCGCCTGCAATTCGCCCTCGCCAACCAACACTCGGCCATAGACTCGCATGAGGAGGCCGCACGCATTTTTCGCCTTGTCTTGCAAAGCGACCCCCTATCGATCCCGGCGCTGGTTAATCTCGCGGGTGCCTTGATGCGGCAAGGCTGTGGGCACGAATCGGAAAGCCACGCACGAAAGGCCGTTCTTCTGGTCCCGGATCATCCAACAGTGCTTCAGCGGCTGG
The DNA here is from genome assembly GCA_027623845.1 of Pseudomonadota bacterium. Lineage (GTDB taxonomy): Bacteria > Pseudomonadota > Alphaproteobacteria > Thalassobaculales > Thalassobaculaceae > JADHLJ01. The sequence continues at coordinate 814 of JAQBUJ010000176.1, read as the reverse complement.
CCGACGCCGTATCAATGCGCCGGCAAGCCGACTCGATCCGACACTACCGACGATTGATCGTCTTGGCCCCCGATAGCGCCGCCGCGCAGGTCAATCTGGCCGAGGCATTGAGCCAAACCCACAGCGACGATACGGCGGGCCCGTATTATCTGGCAGCGATGAAGCGCGCCCCGGATGCACCGCTCATCCGCTTCAACTATGCGAAGCACCTGCTGTGCCGGGGGCATACGCGGGAAGGCTGGGCGTACTACGAATCACGGCTCTCGCCAGACATACACGATGCACCGGAGCGCGTCCTCACGGTGCCGCCGTGGCGCGGCGAGCCGCTTGCGGGCAAAGCCCTTCTGGTTTGTTCTGAGCAAGGCTTGGGGGATGAGGTTCGGTTCGCCCCTTATTTGCATCGATTGTCCGAGCTGGCCGACACCGTAATCATGGAGGTCGATCCCAGGATGCTGCCGATTTACCAACGCTCCATGCCGGCCATAACATTTCACCCGTTTCGCCGTACCCGGGTGCGCGGGCGCATGCGATTTACCTACGATTGGCTCCGAAAGTTCCCAACGCCCGATTTCCACGCCCCCCTGCTCAGCATGCCGCATCTGCTACAGGACGATCATGCCGCGCCACTCTCGCCGCGTGGGTATTTGACGCCGCTGCCATCGCGTGTCGACGCCATCGGCGCCGAGGTTGATCGTCTAGCGAACGGCGAAGGACCTCGGATAGGGTTGGTTTGGACCAGCGGCCTGATAAGCACCAATCGCGCCGCGTCCTATGCGCCCCTAGACCACTGGCGTTCGTTGCTGAACCATCCGAC
>JAQBUJ010000175.1 GCA_027623845.1 Pseudomonadota bacterium | reverse complement strand
CGTCGAGCCGAACCACACAGGCTTGGACGCGGCCCCGGCTTCCCGCCTCTCCTGTCGCCTGGGCTTACGGATCAACGACGATAGGGGACACCTTATGACCAATTGCGTGCACGACCACGCGCGCTGGGGCGCCGGGGACCAAACCGGGGCCGCCGGCCACTTGCTGACCCCCTCGACCACCCTGGCGGCGCTTTCCAAGGTGCGTGAGGGCCGGATCATCGACCTTTCGCATGTGATTGAGATGGGCGCGCCGTTTATCTCGCCGGTGCAGACGCCGTATATGATCCACTCCTCCGTCACCGCCCAGAACAACCGGCGTACCCGCGCCGCGCTGGGGGCGACCAACGAGGTCGGGGCCAATCTCGAGCGCATCGAGATGACCACCCATGTCGGCACCCATATCGACGCGTTGGGGCATTTCTCCAAGGGCGATTATCTGTATGGCCAGCATTCGTTGGACGAAAGCGTCGGCGATTGGGGGTTGGTCAACCTCGGCGTCGAGAATATCCCGCCGATCGTCACCCGCGGCGTCTGCCTGGATGTCTCCGGCCTGGACGGCGGAGCGCATCTGGAATCCGGCCGCGCCGTCGGTATTGACGACGTCAAGCGCGCCTTCGACGCCGCCGGAACCGGCCCGCAAAGCGGCGACGTGATTTGCATCAATACCGGCTGGGGTCGCTATTTCATGCAGGACAACGCCAAGTACTTGTCCGGGGAGCCCGGATTGGACGCCGAGGCGGCGCGTTGGCTGACCTCGCAGGACGTGGTGGCGATCGGCGCCGACAATATGGCGGTCGAGGTGCTGCCCGGCACCAAGCATCCGGAAATCATGATGCCGGTGCATCAGCACTGCCTAGCCGAGGCCGGGGTGCATCTGATCGAAAACATGCTGATGGACGAGGTCATCGCCGCCGGGATCACCGAATTCTGTCTGGTGATGCTGCCGGTGAAGCTGAAGGGCGCGACCGGCTGCCCGGTGCGCCCGGTGGCGATGATTTAACGATTATTCCTGCAGGGTTCCCGACAGCCGTTCAACGGCATCGGCATAATCCTGCATGAAGTCGTAGACCACCGAGCGGGCGGTCTGTTCGGTGTTCATCAGGCCGACGGCCTGGCCGACGTAATAGGTCGACAGGTCTTTGGCGCCTTGGTGGCCGCCGGCGGCCAGTTTGTCGATCTTCGACATCGCCGGACGGCTCAACAGGCTTTGTAGCGGCATCGCCAGGGGGGCGGGGGCGTCCTCGGCGCTCCAGGCGGCCGACCAGGCCGATCGCAACTGCCGCGTCGGCTTACCGGTCCGGCTGCGCGAGCGCACGGTATCGCGGGAGCTCGCCCGCAACATCTTTTCCTTCACCGTTGGCGTGGTTTCCGCCTCCACCGTGGTCAGCCACACCGACCCGGTCCAAGCGCCGGCCGCGCCCATCGCCATGCAGGCGGCCATTTGTTTGCCCGTGGCGATGCCGCCGGCGGCCAGAACCGAAATGTCGTCATAAGCCTGGATCGCCTCCAGCACCTCCGGGATCAGCACCATCGTCGAGACTTCACCGCAATGGCCGCCCGCCTCGGTGCCGGCGACGACGAGGATATCGACCCCCGCCTCGGCATGTTTGATCGCATGTTCCTTGGCCCCGGTCAGCGCGCCGACCAGGATATTGTTCGCGCGAGCCCGGTCGATGATCGATTGCGGCGGCACGCCAAGCGCGTTCACAAACAGCTTGATCGGGTGCTTGAACGCCACATCCAACAGTTTTGCCGCGCCGGCCTCTCGCATATTGCTCAAATCACCGCCGTCATAAGCGCCATCCCAAAGATCGCTCGGATCGATGCCGTGTTGCCGCATCAGATCATCGATGTACTTAATATGGCCTGGCGGCACCCGACCGCGCAGTTCCGCATCGGTCAACGCGCTTTGTTTGTCTTCCATATTGTTGGGGATCAGCAGATCAATTCCATAGGGCTTACCGTTGACCTGCTCATCGATCCACTGCAGTTCGATCTCCAGGGTTTCCGGCGAATGCATGACCGCGCCCAGCACCCCGAAACCGCCGGCATTGGTGACCTCGGCCACCACATCGCGGCAATGGGTGAAGGCGAAGAGCGGGAATTCGATTCCCAATTTCCGGCATAAATCGGAATTCATTTGGCGTTTCCCTTTGCGTCTCTGCCCTTGGTGGTCTGATTGGTCGCCATATTGCTCTGGTGGTGCGACCCTGTTTCCTATCGCGCCACCGCCACGGCGCGGCCATCCTGCAGCCGCACAATGATTTCCCAGGCCCCGCCTTTCCAGCTGCGTTGCCGCATCGGCGGGATCATCTCGGCGCCGAGGTCGACCCGGTCGATTTCCTTGGCGACCCCATCCTTCAGCGTGATGAACCGCAGCACCCGCCGGCTCTGGTCCGGCACGGCGATGTCCATCACCCCATCATCGTTCCAGTCGAGCACCGCGTGCAGCCTGAGATCGGTGGCGCCGATCGCGTGGTTCGACACATCCTGCAGCATCGGGCTTGGCGTCAGACGGTCGCCTTCCAGCTCGTACAGCGTCAGCACGCCGCCGATATGCGGGGTGACCACCGCGACGATTTCCTTGACGCCGTCGTCATCAAAATCGGCGACGCCAACGGGATTAAGCCAGCGGTTGGGTTTGCCGATCGGCGGTGACTGGTACCAGAACGAGGTAATCGCCCCGTCCTCGTCCTCGTGATAACCGATCACCGCGATCGAGGCGCCGGCGTCCAGATAAGAGCGGATCGCCACGATCTCGACGATCCCGTCGCCATCCAGATCGACGATGCGCGGCTGCACATCCTCGAAAACCGACCCTTCGGGCACTTTGATCAAAAACGCCGAGGGGGCACCGTCGGTGGGCGGTTGGAACATCACCCCGGAGGCTTCGATCCGGTCGCCCAGGACACCGTGCGGGTAGCGGTCGGTCGGCCCGGCGAACCAGGCCTTCATTACCCCGACGGCAAAGAACTTGCCGGCGCCATAACCGGCCCGACCATGCGGGATGCCGTCCTTCAGACCCGTGCCTTCCGGCGGCTTGACGGCTGGGAAATCGGTGATCTCCCGCACCTTGAGCTCAGCCGAAGCGGCCCCGGCGAGCGCCAGCAACGAGAACGCCGCAGCGATCGTCCACAGCGACCAGACCCTAAAATTTGAGGGCATTGACCCGGACCACCTGAGGCAGTCCCCGCACTTTGGCAAGCAAGTCATCATTGATTTCACCATCCACCTCCACCAGCGCCAACGCCTCACCGCTGTCATCGCGCCGCCCGAGATGGAAGGTCGCGATGTTGAGCCCGGCATCGCCGATCACCGTGCCAAGCGCGCCGATGAAGCCAGGTCGATCATAATTGCGCACATAGAGCAGTGTCGGCGCGAACTCAGCCTCGACATTGATGCCCTGGATGTCAATCAGCCGGGGCTTGTCGCCGGCGAATAACGTGCCGGCCATCACCCGACTGCGCCCCTCGCCCTCGACCGCTAATCGCAGCAGGGTCTGGTAATCGCAGGGCCGGTCATGACGCACGGTGGAAACCGCGATGCCCCGGCTCTGGGCGATCGCCGGCGCGCTGACCATATTGACCGCATCCATGCTCGGTTTCATCAAGCCGGCCAGCGCCGCCGAAACCACCGGCGCGGTGTTGATCTCGGCGGCCAGTCCCTCGAACTCGATCCGCACCGATTTGACGGCGCCCTCGGCGACCTGGCCGGCGAATCCGCCGAGCAATTCGGCCAGGCGCATATAGGGGCGCAACACCGGCGCCTCCTCCGCCGTCACCGACGGCATGTTGACGGCGTTGCTGATCGCCCCGGTCAGCAGATAGTCGGCCATTTGATCAGCAACCTGGAGCGCCACCTTCTCCTGGGCCTCCATGGTCGCGGCGCCGAGATGCGGCGTGGCGATCAGCCCGGGCGCGCCAAACAGCACGTTCTCCCGCGCCGGTTCGGTGGAAAACACATCGACACCGGCCCCGGCGACATGGCCGGATTCCAGCGCCGCGCGCAGATCCGCCTCGACCACCAACCCGCCGCGGGCGCAGTTGACAATTCGCACGCCCGGCTTGGTTTTAGCGATCGCCGCGGCATCGATGATGTCGCGGGTGGAATCGGTCAACGGCGTGTGCAGCGAGATGAAATCCGCCTCGGCCAGCAGCGTATCGAGATCGACCTTGCGCACCCCAAGCTCGACGGCCCGCTCATCACTTAGATAGGGATCATAGGCGATCACCCGCAACTTCAGACCGCGCGCCCGGTCGGCGACGATCGAGCCGATATTGCCGCAACCGATCAAGCCAAGTCGCTTGCCGGTCAGCTCGGTGCCCATGAAGCGGGATTTCTCCCACTTGCCGGCCTGGGTCGACTGGTCGGCCATCGGGATCTGCCGGGCCAGGGCGCAGATCATCGCGATCGCGTGCTCGGCCGTGGTCACCGCGTTGCCGAACGGCGTGTTCATCACCACCACGCCGGCCTCGGTGGCCGCCGCGACATCGACATTATCGACCCCGATGCCGGCCCGACCGATCACCTTCAGCTTGCCGGCGGCGGCCAGAACCGCGCGCGTCGCCTTGGTGGCTGAACGGATCGCCAGACCGTCATACTCGCCAATGCAGGCCAGCAGTTCTTCCGGGCTCATGCCAACCTTGCGATCAACCTCGATGCCGCGCTCGATGAAGATGTCGGTGGCGCGCGGGCTCAGATCGTCGGATATCAATACCTTGGGCATCACGCCCTCCTCGTCACTCGATAAAATATGAAAAAACCGTTCGGCGCTTAAGGTCGATAATCAACCGGCCTGGAGACAGCCTGCCTTGATCTCGCCAAAAGCCCAGTCGAGCCACGGCAACAACGCCTCGATATCGGCGGTTTCCACCGTCGCCCCGCCCCAGATCCGCAGACCCGGCGGCGCGTCGCGATAGCCGTTGACATCAAACGCTGCGGCTTCGGCCTCCAGCAGGGCGGCCATTTTCTTCGGCACCGCCGCCTGCTCGCCAGGCTCAAGAGTGGCGAACCAGGGATCGATGATCGACAGACAGATCGAGGTGTTTGACCGGGTTGCCGGCGTCTCGGCCAGAAAGCCGGCCCAATCGCTGGTCTCGACCCAACCGGCGATCGCCGCCAGATTGCCGTCCGAGCGGGCCCGCATCGCCGGCAGGCTGCCAATGCTCTCGGCCCAGCGCAAGGCGTCCAGCATATCCTCGACGCAAAGCATCGACGGGGTATTTAAAGTTTCGCCGCGAAACACCCCCTCGATCAGCTTGCCGCCCGAGGTGAGGCGGAAAATCTTCGGCAGCGGCCAGGGCGGGGTATAGCTTTCCAGCCGCTCCACCGCGCGCGGTCCCAGCACCAGCATGCCATGCGCCGCCTCACCGCCCAGCACCTTCTGCCAGGAGAAGGTGGCGACATCGATCTTGTCCCAGGGGATGTCCTGGGCCAGCACCGCGCTGGTCGCATCACATAACGTCAGGCCGGTGCGATCGTCGGCGATCCAGTCGCCATCCGGAACCCGGACGCCCGACGTGGTGCCGTTCCAGGTAAACACCACATCGCGGGCGAAATCGACTTTTGAGAGGTCGGGAAGCTGACCATAGCCGGCCTCCAGCACCCTTGTATCCGACAGCTTGAGCTGTTTGACCGCGTCGGTTACCCAGCCCTTGCCGAAACTCTCCCAGGCCAGCAGATCAACGCCCCGCGCGCCAAGCAGCGACCACATCGCCATCTCGAACGCGCCGGTATCGGACGCCGGCACGATGCCAAGCCGCCAACCTTCGGGCAGCCCAAGCAGCGCGCTGGTGCGGCTGATAACCTCGGCTAATTTGGATTTCGCCGGTTCGGCGCGGTGCGATCGCCCAAGGGCGGCGTCTTTTAATACAGCGGGGCCCCATCCGGGTCGCTTGGCGCACGGTCCGGACGAGAACAGGGTTACCCCCGGCAAAGCCGTTGGTTTCATGATCAACATCCTTCGTAACATTACCACTCGTTGGGGAGCGGCGGCCCGCTGCGGAAACTATGGATCGACGCGGCAAAGTCAATTTCTGTTTCGCAGGTGCGGCATTTTGACTGTTCGTGCGGCGGTGCACCCGTCTTGAAATTTCGCCCGTCATCCCGCCAAATCCGCCGCCTCTCGTTAGCCCGCTCCGCCGCGCCGGATCAGCCCCGGCGCCTCGTCCCGGTGAAAGCGCGCATAGCCGGGCGAGACCACCTCGGCCGCCACCAGCCGCTTGGACAGCGCCGGCAGGGCGTGAAACGGCACGCTGGCGTGGGCGTGATGCTCGGCATGATAGGGCATGTTCCAGGCGAGCCAGCGGACCGCCGGGTTGGAGACGGTCGAGCGGGTGTTGCGCCACATCTGCCGGACATTGGGACAACCCCAATGCTCCGCCAGCAAATAGGCGCGCAGAAACGGCTGGCCCAACAGCGCCGGATAGACCCAAAGCCACAGCAGCCAATCGACCTGCAAGGCGGCGCTGAGCCCGATCGCCGCGGCATAGCCGGCGAGGAAGATCCGCGCCTCGGCCACCACCCGGGCTTGGCCGCGCTTGGGAATAAACACCGCGTCGGCATTGCCGGCGGCCCGGCGCAGCAAACCGGCTATCGAGCGGTACCAATACTCAAACCCCGACAAAAGCCAAAGATACCCGGGCCAATTCACCGGCTTGGCGGTCAGCAATTCCGGATCATGCTCAGGATCTTGGGTGTAGCGATGATGGGCGAAATGAAAATGCGTGAAATACCGGGGCGGCAGGATCAACACCGC
>JAQBUJ010000174.1 GCA_027623845.1 Pseudomonadota bacterium | reverse complement strand
GGAGGCGGCAGCGGAGGCGGCGGCGGCAGCGGAGGCGGAGGCGGCGGCGGAGGCGGCGGCGCGAACCTCTCCGCCTTGGTTTGGCCATGTGCCCGCAAACCAAGGCGGAGCCATGGCACGCAAAAACGGCAATATGATGGCGGCGGCCCGGCGATCTCGATCAGCGCGGACATCATTGGCTAAATACGGGAGCGTCGACAACGCGGCGCGGTTGGCCATGGCGACCACGACCTCGCGCGGCTTACCGACCAGCCAGGCTTCAAAATCTTTCCTGTTGCTGATCTCCGCCACGACCGCTCCCCGCCCCTCATCCCAAGCGCCATTATAGCGGAGTATGCAACCTTAGCCATAGACTGGTCGGCCCCTGAGAAAACCCCGTATCTTTTCCGTCTGCCCAAAACCCCGACCCATCCTCAGCGATACGCCGCCTCTAAACCCGCGATCCTGGCATTGAGCACCGATGGTCCGTCGTCCCAAACCTTGTTTGGGATCAGGATTCGCTCCAGCTCCAGTCCGGCAATCAGTGAACGCGCGCCGGGGTGAGCCGCGCCGCGCAACCGGTCGTCGTACCAATTGCTCCAAACCTGCCAATCCTGATCCAGCGACAACAGCAGTCTCCTCAGATCACGCCATTGCCCTTCAAACCCCGAGGGGGCGCTGCCATCCGGCCATACCGGCCGGTCCATCAGGCTTTGCGGCGACATTCCACCGTCGATTGCGGCGGCGTCTTTGCTAAGACGAACCCAGGAGGCGGCGGAGGCGGTGACCGAGGCGGCGGCGGAAGCGGCGGCGGTGATGTGGCCAGCGGCGGCGGTGGCATAGCCAGCGTGGGCGGCGGCAGTGGCGGCGGTGGCGGCGTGAACCGCGCCGCCTTGGTTTGGCCATGTGCTCGCAAACCAAGGCGGAGCCATGGCGCGAAAACACGGCAGCATGATGGCGGCGGCTCGGTGCTTTGGATCAGCGCCGACATAACCGGCTAAATACGGGACCGTTGACAGCGCGGCGCGGCTGACCATGGCGACAACGATCGGTCGCGGCTTACCGACCAGCCACGCTTCAAAATCACCCCTGTTGCTGAACGCCGCCACAGCCGATCTCCGCCCCTCACCCCGAGCCCCATTGTAACGGGGTATGCGCCCTTAGCCATAGAGCTGGGTCGCTCTCGATGCGCCGCGCCGGCGAAGCCAAGGGGTTCCGGCGCATGCCGGCGCGACCCTGATTAATTTTTCGTTACCAGCGCAAAGACGAGTCGACTCCTGGGAAAAGCCCTCGTATCGTTTATCCATGGACGGGCGAAAAAAATCCGAAACTGAACTGATGAAGCGGCTCTCGCGACTGATGTCGAAGGGCGATGCGGAGACGATTGTCGCCGCCGCGCTGCGGCCGCAGGATTTCATGGCCAGAAAGATGACCGAGCTGATTTGGGAAAGCTTGCCCGCCGAGGCAAAGGCCAATCTCGGCGATACCGTCGATACTTTTCTAAGCGAAGCCGGTCAGGGCGGCGGGGCCGAATTGATTTCCCCCGACGCCCAAAAACAACAGCGCCAACGCGACGCCACCGCCTGACCTTTCGGCGACCCGCGTTCTAGAGCGAGCCGCCATAGGTCATCGGCATCTCCATCACCGTCCAATCCGGCGCCTCGGCGCTACCCCAACCGAGACCGGCGAGGATGCTTTTGGTCGACATTTGGCCGTTTTCGATTCGGGCGCAGGTCACCCCGCCGACGTCGCGGTACAGGTCCGGAAAACTGGTCAGGAAACGGCGCTGTTCCTCCGCCGGCGCGGCGCTCATGCCCAGGGTGTAGTGATGGCCGTTACGCTCGACATGATCGATGCCGAGCAGCGCCACCAAGGCCAGGTCCTGCTGTAGCGCGACGCCGGCCTGACAGGTCAGATCCTCGCCGGACAGGAAATAGCTTCTGCCGTCAGCCTCGGCGTTCCATTTCACACAGCGGGCGGCGTTCAGGATCGACTTGTAGAATCCTTTGCAGGTCTTGCTGGAAACCCCGGAATAACCCAGCGCCCGGTGCGCCGGGAAGGCGTCGATGGTCCCGTCCGACTCATCGATGATCAACGGCGCGCGCTTGGCGATCTCATGCACCGGCGTCTCAAGGCTGACGGCGCGGTTGATTGGTTGCTCGATATAGCTGGTGGAGGCGAGAAAGCGCTGTAGCGCCGGTTGCTTGGCGGCGTCCAAGCGGCTGAAAAGCGCCAAAACCCCATCCTGGCTTTGGTATTGCTCGTTGCCGTCGATGGACGCGACATAGGGCTCGCTAATCCCGTCCAGGGTGGCGGCGACGCGGGCCAAACGCTCGGTATCCTCATCCACATCACCGGTGATCTTGATCTTGAAATGCCGGGTCCCATAGGCGGCGATCACCTCCTCCAGGGTTTCCGGCAGCCCATCGTCAAGCCGCTCTCCGGGGCTCTGATCGGCGGCGGTGAGCGGGTCGATCATGCCAACCGTGTGGCGCGCCGCGACCTGCTGCAGCGGCGTCAGGCCGGCCAGGAACTCATCCACCGCAAACCCCGCCAGATCCGGTGTCAGATCCGTCGTGATGCCCGGCAAATTGGATTGAATGGCGGCGGAAAAAGTGCTGATCGTCGACATGCAGGCGGCGTCGAGGATCGCCCGATCAATCAAGGCCTGGCCATAGCCGGCGGCCAGCGGCGGCAGCCCGGCGGCGGCCCCCTCGCTCATTTGATCCGGATAGCGCGTGCGATACAGGTCAAACGCCGTTAACGGTCCCGCCGCCATATAAGCCTCGGCCGCCAGACGAAGCGAGGTGCGCAGCTGATCCAGGTTATCGTCGTTGCTTAACGCCGGCGATTTATCGAACCATTTGGGCGCCAGCGCCTCCCCCGCCATGCCCCAGGCCTCGCCATGGCCTTCGACATCAACCAACACCCGGGCAAAGGCCTGCGGGCATTCTTTAAGCGTGACCACACCGAACCGGAACGGCAGCCGAAGCACAACCGGTCGCTCGTGAATATGAACCTCGAGGACCTTGAGACGCGGAGCCGTCATGCTCCATCTCCATTCATGAAAGGTTTAAGGCAGGCAAAGACGGTCTGGTGATGCGGCGTCGGTATCCCAAGCTCCATCCCGAGCCGGGTTACATGGCCGGACAATCCGGCGACCTCCAGGGGCCGGCCGCGCGCCAAATCATGGTACATTGAGGCGTACATATCCGGCGGAAAACTCTTCGAACGGGCGATCGAGGTTTCGACAATGTCCGAATCGATGGCGATTTCAAGCACGCCGGCGATCGCTACGATCTCTTGCATCATCGCCCGCGCCAGGACCACCAGCTCCGGGTCGCCATAAACCGCCGCGACCGGCCGCCGGCAAAGGCTGCTCAGCCCGGCATTGGTCGCCAGCAAAGTGAACTTATTCCATAACACCCCGAGGATGTTGTCGGTCACCGAGCAGGTGAAACCAGCGCCGGCGCAGGCGTCCCGGAAGGTCTTGGCCCGGGCGCTGATCTTGCCGTCAAGCTCACCGATCACCAGGCTGGCCATGGTGCTTTTATAGCTCACCACGCCGGGTTCCTCGATCACCCCGGACGCATAGGCGGCGCCGCCAAGGACATGGTTTTGGCCGATCACCGAGGCGATCCGCGCCGGTCCATCGACACCGTTCAGCACACTGATCACCATGGTGTCCGGCTTCAGCATCGGCTGGATCGCCGCCGCTGCCGTCTCGATGTCGTGGAGCTTGACGCAGAACAGCACCGCGTCGACCGGGCCAATTTCGCTTGGATCATCGGTAGCGACCGCCGGATCGACCACAATGTCGCCGGCCGGGCCGCTCAACAGCAGGCCCTTGTGCTTAATTGCGGCTAAATGAGCGCCGCGGGCGATAAAGGCGATGTCCTGACCGGCGGCAACCAGATTGGCGCCGTAATAGGCCCCCATGCCGCCAGACCCCATGATCGCAATCTTCATCCTCGACCCCGCTTTTCCGCCGGATTCTTATTTCCAGAGAAGTATACGGAGGGGCAATAAGATTTGGCCAGATGTGGAAAATACCAACAACCGGACTCAGCAAGCCGCTAAGCCGCCAGCGCTAGACGATCAACCAACCGCGCTCTTACGGGTAAACCGCCGTTAGTTCGGCATCGACGTTTGCCCAAAGGTCAGAAAGTCGGTCCAAATACGATCGAGCCGGCGTAGCGTCGCCGTCGTGTCGACGATTTCGTCCTCCATCCGCTCCAGCCCGCCGGCGGTTCCGGCGTGCCGGGAATTCAGCGCCGCCAGATGTTCGGCCACCCGCTTGCCGGCTCGGGTCAAGCGCAATCGAATGGTCCGGCGGTCATGGGCTGCTCGGGCTTGTTCGATATAGCCGTTTTCAACCAGTTTCTTGATCATGTAGGCCGCCGTCGACGCCGTATAGCCACCGCGCTGTAGAATGTCTCGCAACGGCACATCGCCGTCATTGAGCATCGTCAGCAGCAGAGCCTGGGACGGATTAACGTCGCGGATGCCCATCGCCTCCAGCTCCAATCGGACCACATCGAGATATCGACGGTGCAGTCGGTCCAGCATGGTGGTCAGCTCGAAATAATTCCGGTCCGCGGCGATCGTCATTTCTTCGTTGGCGATCTCGCTGCCGACCGCATGCAACTGCTTAGGGATGATTTGAATGGTCATGGCATCCTCGATGTCATTTGAAGTTATCAAACTCATCGTTAAATCAGTTTATGCGTTAATTATGGAAGTTCAATTAGTTTTTTACATTTAATTTCTGCCTACCCTCTCGCATCGGTCGCCAACGTGGCAAAACCCACGCCTGCGATTTCGCGCTCCCAAGGGCGGAACCACTCGCGTTCCAACAGATGACCGATCCGATCAGCGGGGGTAGCTTGTCTGAAGCCAACCCACCGCAGCGGCGCTCTGGAACCACCATGTCCCCGTCCGATCACGTCGACAGCTATTACAGCCGCACCTTAAGCAACGCCGCGCAGCGCCCGCCTCTGCGAGAACGGCTGGAGGCGCAGACCTGTGTGATAGGCGGTGGTTTAGCCGGGATCGCCACCGCCCTCGGGCTGGCCGAGCGGGGGCAATCGGTTGTTCTGTTGGAAGCCAACCGGCTCGGCTGGGGCGCGTCGGGGCGCAATGGCGGCTTTCTATCACCCGGTTTCGCCCTGGGGGCCCAAGCCCTGGAAGCGAAACTCGGCCTTACCAACGCCCAGGAACTGTATCGCCTATCGAGTGAGGCGGTCGATCTGGTCCGCCAAAGAGCAACCACGCACACCATTGATTGCGGTGCGCTCCCCGCCGGTATCGTGCGCAATTCCTGGTTCGACGATAGCGACGCCGTCAAGGCCGGAATCGGCTACATGAACCAGCGTTTTGGCACGGCGCTGGAATACTGGCCGCGCGAGCGGGTCCGCGAGACCTATCTCAGCCCGCGTTACCACGATGCGATGTTCAACCCCAATGGCTATCAAATTCATTCTTTGAACTATGCCAATGGCTGCGCCGTGGCCGCCGAACAACTGGGCGCCGTCATGCACAAGCAATCCCCGGTCCGCCGCTTGGCCAAAAGCGGCGATCGCCACCGGGTAATCACCACCGACGGCGATGTCATGGCCGATAACGTCGTGTTCTGCTGCTCCGGCTATATCGGCTGGCTCAATCACCGGCTTTCCTGGGCCACCCTGCCAATCGGGACATATGTGCTGCTTACCGAGCCCTTGGGCGACAAATTGGCGACGGCGATCCGCGCGCCCTATGCGGCTTCGGACGATCGCCGCATCGACAACTACTACCGCCCCCTGCCGGATACGCGGCTGCTTTGGGGCGGTGGCATGAGTATTTCCCGCCGCCCGGCCAATCTGGCGGAGCGGATGCTGGAGGATCTTTTCGGCGTTTATCCGCAACTCCGCGGTATACGGGCCGAGATCGCCTGGGCCGGGACCATGGGCTATGCCCGCCACCGGATGCCGCAGATCGGCCGGATGGCGCCGGGGATCTGGTATAATCAAGGCCATGGGGGCCACGGGCTCAACACCACGACATTGGGCGGCGAGCTGATCGCCAAGGCGATCGCCGAAGATGATCGGGGCTATCAGGCCTTCGCGCCCTTCGGATTGGATTTCGCCGGCGGTCCAGCCGGTCTACTGGCGGCTCAGGCGGTCTATTGGAGTTGGAAACTCCGTGATCTCTGGGACGCTCGACGCGGCGACTGAACGTCGCCATGTTTAGCCAGGGTGGCGTTTAGCCAGTGTGGCGTTTAGGTAGGGCGAAGTCGGCCACACGAAAGGGAATGACCAGGAATGACGCAAGCGGATATCGGCGTGCTTGGCCTTGGCGTGATGGGGCGCAACCTGGCGCTTAACATCGCGGACCGGGGCATTGCCGTCGCCGGGTATGAGCGCGACCCGGCCCTGCGCGCCCAGGCGATGGCCAACGCCGAAGCGCTGGTGGTCCATGGCGAATTGGCGGGCTTCGTCGCCGGCATCAAACGCCCCAGGGCGCTGTTGCTGATGATCACCGCCGGCGCGCCGGTCGATCAGTCGATCGAGGCGCTTCTACCGCTGTTATCGCCAGGCGATGTCCTGGTCGATGCCGGCAATTCCGACTATCAGGACACTGGCCGGCGCGAGATGCTGCTGCGGCAAGCCGGGATCGGCTATCTCGGTCTCGGTGTTTCCGGCGGCGAGGAAGGCGCCCGGCGCGGCCCCGCCCTGATGGCCGGCGGCGCGGCGTCGGCCTATGCCCGGGTCGCGCCGGTATTGTCGGCCATTGCCGCCCGCGCCGATGATGGC
>JAQBUJ010000173.1 GCA_027623845.1 Pseudomonadota bacterium | reverse complement strand
ACCAATCGCTTTCCAATTTTCGTCAGCCATCAACATATCGCGTCACCGGCATAAAAGGGATAAGCCACCGGTGAATTTTCTTCCAGCGGAGTTTTACTATCGGCAAACGGGTGGTTTGAGCGCCGAGGAATTTACGATCGTAAAACGGGTGATGCGATCGGTTTCTGCTCTGACATCGGAGGTTTACGGCCAAGAACTTGTCTCGCCTCGCGGGATTTTTGCCGCGATCAACATGTTTCGCAAAATCCGAGCTTTGATCCCCGATCGCCAAGCACCGGTGCTGGAAATCGGTGGGGGCAACGGTTACTTGGGGGCGTTGCTTGTCGAGGCTGGTTACAAATACGTCTCCACGGATGTCACGCAATCCCTCTATCTTTTCCAAAGTCACTTGTTGAGACAAACTGCAGGGGAGAGGTTTTTGGAAGCCGCGCCGATCGCGGAAAGCCAGTTTGATCTCGCCGCATCGATCGAGAAATATGACGCGGTTCACCTACCCTGGTGGATTTTCTATACCCAGTTCAATAAGCCCGAAAAAGCCGGGGTCGGCCTTGTGGTCTGCAATCGAGCGCTCATGGAGATGGGTGACACGGCGCGTCTGTATTGCATGCATCAGGCCCGTGAAATGCTTCTGGAGCACCCGACCGGTCGGTTGTTGATTTTCGAGGACTGGGGCGGTCAGGAAATGTCCCCCTTGGACTACGGTTCCTATCAGTTGCATGGCGCCGGTTTTAAGTTTTGCCACTACGATTATCAAAACCTTTGCGCGGCGATGGTGGAAGAGCGTAGCGGTGATCTGGATTTTCTTGATCTTCCAAAGGACATCAAATACCGCGCGCATTATCCAAAGCGTGGCTCATTTCCGCTGCCCGGCGTATTCGAGCCTTTCGCGCCGACACCGTTTCAAGGGCGACAGATTAATGAGGTTCTCAATCGTTTCGCCGCGAAACATTTGCCAGCGGAAAGGATTCCACTCTCGGCTGTCCAGCGATTTTTGAACGACGAGCTGGAAATCACGGAAATTCGGTCAATGGATGAAAAATTCTCCATTCACATGAACTCACTTCGAGCCGGATAGAAAACTCAAGAACAAGCCCCACCTCGTTACAGGCGTTCGAATTTCCTCATCTTGAAAGCCGAAGAATGCCCCCGGATTGGCGCCCACATCGGCGAAGAGGTCAGCTACGACGGGCAAAGGAAAGCCGCGTCACGCTGATTTCAACCCGGTAAAACCCTTATTCGCTGCGGCCAGCGCGGGCGTCCTCGACCATGCGTTCCAGCTCGGCGAGATCCTTGATCACGAAGGCGCCGCGTGTGCGTTCCAACAATTCCTGATTTTCAAGTTGCTTCAACTCGCGGGTAACCGCCTCGCGGTGGGTGCTGATGCGGGAGGCGATTTCAGCATGGGTTGGCGGCGGTGAGATCCGCCCGGTGCCGTCAACGACGCGGCCGGAGCGCGCCAGACGGAGCAGCTCGGCATGAATCCGGTTGCGAACCCCCAGCGTGCTGAATTCAACCACGCGTTCGTTCAGAGACCGGATCGCCCCGGTCATCGCCCGCATCATCGCCAGCGAGATTTCGGGAAATTCCGCCACCAGCCCCATGAATGTCGGAGCCGGCATCTGCGCGACGACGGTCCGGTTCAGCGCAATGATGCTTGCCGAACGGGGCTCTCCATCCACCGCGGCGAATTCGCCGAAGTGATCACCGGTCTTGAAATCCCGCATGATCACGGTGCGCCCGGTTTGCGAGAACACGGTCACCCGCACCTCGCCATGGGCAATGAAATAGATATCGCTACTGTCGTCGTCGAGATTGAGAATGACGTCGTCCTGCTCAAAGCTGCGCCAACGGCAAAGGCCATCAAGGACAGCAATCCGCTCCTCTGGCACAGAGGCCAGCAATCTCGTCCCATTCAGCGTCCGTTCGGTGGACATTCCGCTCCTCCCCCAACGGTCGGTATCTTACACCAAATCAGCCGAGATGTAGAACGGTCGGCTCCAGCGCCGCTTTCGGCCTCGGAAATTAGCGGCAAATCGGGGCGTGCGGAATCGCACAGGCCATTTCGACAAATGCCCCCATATCTAATTCAGACGACAACACCAAGCGTGGTCTTCCCGAGAGTCACGCCAGACTGAATGAGCTGCGGGCCGAAGCCCGGTTGGGGTTACAACCCCCGCGAACCCCGGCCAGATCAGGCCCGCAGCTCACTTTTTCCCCTGCATATTTTCCCCTGCATATCAAACGATCAAAACGCCGCCAGGGTCTTGCGGTTTCGCCGCCGCGATCCCACCTGCCTGTCGTGGGGGGTACAGCCAATATCCCTGGAGGTGAAACGTGTTACGCAAAAAGTTAAACGCCATTGGGTTGTGGAGCGACAAGCAGATTTGGTGCCCGGATATCATGCTGGCCTGGGCCGTCGCTATCGCCAGCGTGGTCTCGATCGCCGTCTGGGGGCAGAACCTGGCGGCTTGAGCGATCGATCAGACACGTTGAAGCCTGCCGCCTTGGGCTTTGGAGTTTTTCATCAACCTGCTAAAACCACGCCGACTTTCGAGCAATGTTGGAGCGTGGCGCCATGGCGGAATATCTTAAAACCGGCCTTTCGGAGAGCGAAAAGGCCGAAGAGAACACAAAAGTCAGGGCCATCGTCGAGGCGACCTTGGCCGACATCGAAGCCCGAGGCGACGCCGCCGTCGCCGAAATGTCGAAGAAATTCGATAACTGGGAGCGCCCAACCTTCCGGCTTTCCGAGGCCGAGATCGAGGCTTGCCTGGCGCGGATGAGCACCCAGAACATCACCGATATCAAATTCGCCCAGGAACAGGTCCGCAACTTCGCCAAGATCCAGCGTGACGCCTTGCGCGATGTCGAGGTCGAAACCTTGCCCGGCGTTGTGCTTGGGCACAAGAACATCCCGGTCAACAGCATCGGCTGCTATGTTCCGGGCGGCAAATACCCGATGGTCGCCTCGGCGCATATGAGCATCGTCACCGCCGGCGTGGCCGGGGTAAAACGGATCATCGCCGCCTCCCCGCCGTTCAATGGCGAGCCGAACCCCGCCGTGATCACCGCCATGCATCTGGGCGGCGCCGATGAGATCTATTGCCTTGGCGGAATCCAGGCGGTCGGCGCCATGGCGCTGGGCACCGAGACCATCGCCGGTGTCGACATGCTGGTTGGGCCGGGCAATGCGTTCGTCGCCGAGGCCAAGCGCCAGCTGTATGGCCGGGTCGGCATCGATCTGTTCGCCGGGCCGACCGAGACCCTGGTGATCGCCGATGAAACTGTCGATGGCGAGATGTGCGCCGCTGATCTGCTGGGCCAGGCGGAACATGGACCGACGTCGCCGGCGATCCTGCTCACCAATTCGACGAAACTCGCCCGTGACACGATGGCCGAGATTGAACGCCAGCTGACCATTTTGCCAACCGCCGAGATCGCCGGACAGGCCTGGCGCGACCATGGCCAGATCATCGTCTGCGCCGATGAGGCCGAGATGCTCGCGGTCGCCGATGACATCGCATCCGAGCATGTCCAGGTGATGACCCGGGACCCGAATTGGTTCCTGGAGAACATGACCAACTACGGCGCCCTGTTCCTGGGACCGGAAACCAATGTTTCCTATGGCGACAAGGTGATTGGCACCAACCACACCCTGCCGACGAAGAAAGCAGCCCGCTATACCGGCGGGCTCTGGGTCGGCAAGTTCCTCAAAACCTGCACCTATCAGCGCATCACCACACCCGAGGCCAGCGCGATGATCGGCGAATACTGCTCCCGGCTTTGCGCCATAGAGGGTTTCGCCGGGCATCAGGAGCAGGCGGATTTGCGGGTTCGGCGCTATGGCGGCAGCAATGTCGCCGGCGGCTCCGGCGACTGACCACCGCGCGTGTTGAAACGCTGCATCCAACGCCCGCCGATACGCCGCCGAGAGACCAACGCCTCTGTTAACGGAGCCTCATCATGACCCAGCCCCGCACCCGGTCGCTTGACCGTTTCCGCCTCGACGGTTTGATCGCCCTGGTTACCGGCGCTGGCCGCGGTCTGGGAGAGGCCTGCGCCATCGCCTTGGCCGATGCCGGGGCCGAGGTGATTTTGATGAGCCGCACCGCAAGCGAGCTTGATGATCTGAAAGCCCGGATCGAGGCAGATGGCGGCAGCGCCCGCACGGCGATTTGTGACGCCGCCGACCCCGCCGCCATCGCCGCCATCGTACCGGCGCTTGGGCCGATCGACATCCTGGTCAACAACGCCGGCACCAATATTCCGGAACCGTTCCTGGACGTCAGCCTTGATCATCTCGACACGATCCTGAACCTCAACCTGCGCGGCGCCTTCTTGATGGCGCAAGCCGTGGCGCGCGGCATGGTGGCGCGCGGCCAGGGTGGCTCAATCATCCACATGTCCTCGCAAATGGGCCATGTGGGCGCGCCGAACCGCACCGCCTATTGCGCCAGTAAGCACGCCATTGAGGGCCTGACCAAGGCGATGGGGGTGGAACTCGCCCCACATCGGATCCGCACGAACTCGGTCGGCCCGACCTTCGTTGAGACGCCGCTGGCGAAAAAATTCCTCGACGACCCGGCGTTCTCCAAGGACGTGCTGGAACGCATTCCCATGGGCAAGCTCGGTCAGGTCGAGGATGTCGCCGACGCGGTGGTCTATCTCGCGGCCCCGGCCTCGAACATGGTTACCGGCACCAGCTTGCTGGTCGATGGCGGCTGGACCGCGCGTTAGCGATCTCAACGCGCGCCATCTTGGCTACCAGCCGACCCACCGCCGCTTTGCGTCCTCAAAGATTATCGCGCGCCCAGACATCCTGCGGCGGGGTGTTTTCCGGGTCATTGGCGCGGAGCGCGTAATACTCGACATAGGGCGCATAGCCGGCGTGCACCCGGCGCAACTCAGTCACCGCGCTATCGTGCAAATCGACCCTGAGATCAATGTCGCGGGTGATGTCCTGGCCCCGGACCACCAGAGCCGCCGAGCGTTCCGGCAGCGCCGTGCCATCGGCCGCCGCCTGTCCGCCGGCGTCGTGCCCGGCCTGCAGCGCCAGCAGTAACCGCTCGGTAAGCGCTTTGCCGGCGCTTGCACGATACGCCTCGGCGATCGCCCGCACCGTCGCCTCGCCGGCCAGGACGTTGCCGAACGCGGCGAAACCGTTACCGGTCTCATGGCCGGCCCAGGTTCGGCAGTTCTCACCGGTATGCATGGCGACCTCGCCATCGGCCCCGACAATGCTTACCTGGCGATAGACGAAGCCCGGGTCGGCGGCGGCAAGATCATCCAGAGTCTGCTTCGGCGAGCGGCCCGAGTTCAACGAGGCCAGCGCCAACGGCCCCAAAGCCGGGTTGGCGAAAGCCTGGGTCGACAGCACCGCCTTATCCCGGGCGAAGAACGGGCAATAGCCGCCGACGCCGAGCGAATAGGTCGCTATGGCGACCCCCAGACGGTTGGTCTCGGGACATTTGGCGAGGATGGTATAAGTCATCGGCGGCACTCCCTGGCAGGCGGAACGGACGCGACACTGTAGCAGCGTCGCCGGATCGCACCAGGGCCCGGATTGTACCCAGGCCCGGATCGCACCAGGGGGGTCCGGGTCGTACCGACGTTGGGCTGTCTTACCGCAGCGCGCCCGGCCAGCGTCCGACCAACGGCGCCTCCGTCATCATTACTCGGGGGCTTGGCAGCGAGACGCGCGGCATCCGACCGCGCCAGATCAGCAGCACGACGATCGCCAGGTTAAAAATATTCCAGCCAAAGCCATTCAAAAACGCTGCGGTATAGGACAGGGTCACATCGTAAATCACGCCGGACATCCAGCCCCCCAGCGCCATGCCGCCAATCGTCGCCGAAAGCACAAGACCGACCCGGGTGCCGACCTCCGAAGCCGGGAAATATTCGCGGATGATCACCGCATAAGCCGGCACGATCCCCCCCTGGAACAGCCCAAACATCGCCGAAACCACATAGAGCGAATACAAGCCATCGGCCGGCAAATACAGCAGCAGCGACAACGCCTGCAGGGAAGAGCCGAGCAATAGGGTCCATGTGGCTCCGATCCGATCCATCAGCATGCCAAAGCCGGCTGACCACGCCAAGACCAAGCATGATCGACAGCATTTCCGCACCCCGCGCCGCGCCGAGATCAAGGTCGACGCAATAGGCGACGATATGCACCTGCGGCATCGACATGGCGACGCAGCAGGCGATCCCGGCCAGCACCAGCAAGGTTTGCAGCACCTTTGGCGGCACAGGCGGCTGTTTGGACGATGAAGGCGCTGGCGCGCCGGCCTTGAAGGGGACCGAACCACGAGCAATTGTCGAGATCGCCTCGTCCTTGGGGGGCGGGCGGCGCAAGGCCAGGGTCAACGGCAGGATCACCACGACACAGACCGCGCCAATGATCAAATGCGTGTCACGCCAGCCAAGGGTCACCACCAGATGTTGGACCACCGGCGGCCAGAACGTGCCGGCGATATAACTGCCGCTGGCGACCAACGCCACCGCGATGCCCCGGCGCTTGGCGAACCAAAGCGAGGTCGCGGCGATCAGCGGCCCGAAGGTGGACGCAGTGCCAAGCCCGCCGATCAGCACCCCCTGGACAAAAAGGAATTGCCACAACTCTGTGGCGAAGGCCGCGCCGGCATAGCCGATACCGAGACACAGGGCGCCGATGACCACCGGCACGATGATCCCAAATCGATCGGCAAGCCGCCCCATGGCGACATTGCCGACCATGATCCCAACCATCACCGCGGTATAGGGCAAAGAGGCTTGGCTG
>JAQBUJ010000172.1 GCA_027623845.1 Pseudomonadota bacterium | reverse complement strand
CGCATCGGTCTTGACGATGATGACCTTCAGCATCTGGCCGAGGCGGAGGGAGTCGCCAAGGTCTCGCGCCGCGACCTGCCGGTGGTGCTGGCGCGCGGCGGCGATGGAGCGACCACTGTTTCCGCCACGATGATCGCAGCACATCTCGCCGGAATCAAAATTTTGGCGACCGGCGGGATCGGCGGCGTCCACCGGGGCGCGGCCGAGAGCTTCGACGTTTCCGCCGATTTACACGAGCTTGCCAGTACCCCGGTCGCGGTGGTCTGCGCCGGCGCCAAAGCCATCCTCGATCTGCCAAAAACCCTGGAAGTTTTGGAATCTCTTGGTGTTCCGGTGATTGGCCACGGCACCGACACATTGCCGGCTTTTTGGTATCGCTCCAGCGGTCTGACCTTGGCCACGCGATGCGACACCCCAGCCGAAGTCGCCGCCGTGCTTCGGATGCAACACCGGCTCGGCTATGCCGGCGGCACGGTCATCGCCAACCCGATCCCCGAGGCGGCGGCGCTGGCGAACGCGGATGTGGAGAGGGCGATTGGCGAAGCCCTGGTGGCGGCAGCGGAAAATGGCGTCGCCGGCCCCGAGATCACGCCCTTTCTACTCGCGCATTTGAACGACATTACCGGTGGCGCCAGTTTGGCGGCCAACATCGCCCTGGTTGAGAGCAACGCCCGGCTGGCGGCCCGTATCGCCGCTGCCTTCTTCGAAAACTGACCGACTCGATCAAGTCAGGCGGACGATCTTCGCCTCAATCATGCACATCCGCGTGAAAGGTCTTGGAGATGATCCGCCAGCCCTGGTCCGTGTTCACCAAAGTTAGGTAATCGGTGAAATAGCGCGGCGGCACGGCGCAATTCACCGTCGCCAGGGCAGTATCGGGACCGGCCTTGTGGATCGACAGGATCTTATCGAAACGCTCCAGGCCCAGTGATGCCGGCGATGGCCGCCCGCCGATAACCTCGAAATATGTCGCCCGGGGCCAATCCGTCACCGTCTTACCGTCGGTGAAATAGAGATGCGACGCCTCGTGGAAAACCCGGGCGAATTTTTCCAGATCGCCATTGTAAAGCCCGTCGAAATAATCCGCCAACACCGCCGTGATGTCGGCGATGCTAGCGTCGTTGAACCGCTCACTCATGATTTTCTCCCTCTCATCTTGCCCAGCCTTGGCCTTGGTCTTGCCCTTCCCCAGCCCTCGCGCAACCTGCGGCAGACACAGGTCGGAAACTCAATTGTCGCGCTTTTCCATCATCGCGCTCTGGCTCTCGATCACCGCCTCGGGCCAGATGCTTTTCATATGCGCGACAATTGCCCACATATCCGCATCGCTTAGCTGCATCTCGAAACCGGGCATGTCGTTCTTGTAGCCGGAAGGCGAGAAGGGTTGGCCGCCGAATTTGACGACCTCAAAAATATCCTGATCCGAGAGCCGGCTGATCGCGCCATCGCCATTCAAGGGCAAGGCCGGTCGGCCACCCACCGGATAATCCTTGTTCCAACCGGTTTTGCCCTCCAAAGCATCGCCATGGCAAAAGGCGCAATTCGCCCGGTACAGACTGCCGCCAAGCGCAACCTGGGCTTCATTGTTCCGATCGGCGGCGACGTCATTCTCGGCGACGCTGCGCTCGTAATAGATGGAGAAAACAGTGATCAGGAGGGCGAAGAAAACCGCGAATGTCAGGAACCGTTCCTTGGGTCCAAGCCGGTTCAAAAACCGGACGATTGGAAAGGACGAGCGAGCCCGCTCAGCCTCCTCCTGATCGTCTATTTCAACGGTAATCTCGCGGTCGCTACGCCGGCTACCGGGAATACGACCGCTGTGGGGTACCGGCATCCGCCGTTTTCGGCGTCGGTCACCCCGCCGGGATCGGGAATGCAACATGGCGGCTCCCCTCAATCCTGCGAACGCCGGGAGTATAGCGGAAGTCTCGCCGCCGCTGCCAGTCTTCCGACAGCCCTCACGTGAACTTCATCTTGTGCCGAGGGTTGTATCCCCGGCCTTTCGCCCATTCCCTGACGAACTCGGTCAGGTCCTCGTCTCCGCCTTCGGGCAGCGCAATACGCAGGGTCACGTATTGGTCGCCGGCCGGCAGGCTCTTGGTAGCAGGCACCCCTTTGCCTTTCAGGCGCAAGGTGCTTCCGTTGTTCGAGTTTGGCGGCACCTTCAAGGTGACATTGCCGTGAATGGTCGGCACAACGATCGACTCACCCAGCACCGCCTCATAGAGCGTGACCGGGATTTCGACTTGAATGTCCCGATCGACACGGATGAAGTATTCATGCGGTTCGACGGTGATTTCGATGACCGCGTCGCCTTGGGTGACGCCATCGGGCCCGACCCGGCCCTGGCCCTTCAGGCGGAGTTTGGAGCCGGTCTCGAAGCCGGCGGGAATGGCCATGTCAAAGATCTTGCCATCAGACAGCGTGACCCTTTTACGCACCCCGGCGGTGGCTTCCTCGAAGGGAACCTTTAATTTGTAATTGGTATTGGGGATCGCCTCTTGACGGACGCTGCCGCCGCCCGCTGGCCCACCACTGCGGGAGCGGCCTCGGGCGCTGGCACGAAAGAGATCGGCAAAAACATCGTCATCGGCAAAATCAAAGCCGCCAGGTTGCCCCGCCCCGGGACCGCCAGCCTGCCGCCCGCGCGTGCGACCGGACCAGGTTCGCCAAAATCCCGCGCCGGGTTTTTCATTGCCGGATTGATCTATTTCGCCGCGATCGTATTTCGCTCGCTTGGTGTCATCCGAAAGGATGTCATAGGCGCTACTAATCTCCTTGAAGCGCTCGGCATTGCCAGCGTTCAAGTCCGGGTGGTGTTTTTTGGCTAACTTGCGATAGGCGGACTTAATCTCCGCGCCGCTCGCCGAGCTCGAAACACCGAGTATCTTATACGGATCGCTCATGGCACCGACAAAATCACTATTCCATCAAGGAAAGCCCGCACGCGATACCCGCATACGGCATCGGTACCCTCCGGTGCAAGCCTACCGAACAATCTTCCAAGAACCATCGGCTTGCCGGCACGCCGTTCCGAACGCCTCTTCGGTTTTGCTTCCGACCGTGATGCTCTGGGTAAATTCTCGGCAATATTGCCCTGTATTGTCCTTGTAAGCCGGCGAGGGCGTCACGCTGCCAAAGTTACCGCTATCCGGATTCCGCCATGACACTGCGGTTCCCGTCGGCTGGGTTTCCAGCGCATTGTTGGTTGAGCGCTGCAGCGCCAATTGGTCCGCGCGGTCAAGGGACTGGCCGATCTGATTGCCGAGGAACGCCCCCAACAACGCGCCCGCCGCACCAGCCGCGACACGTCCGCTGCCCTTACCGAATTGCGCACCGGCGACGGCCCCGGCAACCCCTCCCAGCAGAGTCCCGGCGCCTTGCTTTTGACCGGAGCCGGTGGCCTGGCACGCCGTCACGCCAAGCGCGACGACGCAAACCAAAGCGATCCGTTTCAACATCTTAAAGTTCCTTTCGAACGAGAACCAAATCAGGTCGGCCTCGGTGCCACACGTTGTTATCCCGACCGTCAAACACCCTGATTTGGCGATATATTACGTCAGAGAATACCATGGCTCGCCCAGATCCAGGAACACCCTATGGTGGGAATCATCCCGGTCGTGGCCACGCCCCATCGGTTTGTTATAGACAGCCCCCAACTTTCGTCGAGAATGACGGAAGAACAAGCCTAGATTTGGTCACGATTGTGGCGCTTCCAAGGCCTGATATGCGATTTTCGTGTGATTTCCGTCACAAAGCGGGGCCGCCATGTTTGAACCTAAGACCAAAGATCCCTTCGCCTTGTTCGCTGCTTGGTTCGCCGATGCCGAGGCGAGCGAGAGCAAGGATCCCAACGCCATGACCGTCGCCACCGCCGATGCGGCGGGGCGGCCTTCGGCCAGGATCCTGTTATTGAAGGAGGTGGATGAGCGCGGTTTTGTGTTTTACACCAACTTTGAAAGCCGCAAGGGTGCCGAGCTGACGGTCAACCCCTTCGCTGCATTGTGTTTTCACTGGAAGGCATCGGGCCGGCAGGTCCGCGTCGAGGGCCCGACCCTTCGGGTTTCCGACGCCGACGCAGATGAATATTTCCGCAGCCGCGCCAGATTGAGTCAGATCGGCGCCTGGGCCTCACAGCAATCGCGCCCTCTGGCCGACCGCGACGCGCTGATGGCGATGGTGAGCAGATATGAGGCGGAATACGCCGACCGGGAGATCCCGCGCCCACCTTATTGGACCGGCACCAGGGTGGTGCCGTTGCATATCGAATTCTGGCAGGACGGCGACTTTCGGCTGCACGATCGATTCGTGTTCTCTCGGGCTCGCGAGAGCGACGCGTGGACCGTCACCCGCCTCAGCCCCTAGTGCCCCCAGCCGCTAGTGCCTCAGCCCGCTGGTGGAAGATTGGACGTTGGATGAAGTACCTTTTGCGAATAGCCGCTATCGTCGGGTTTTTGGTCGCCATGGCCGGCGCGGCCCAGGCGGAAGCGTTGAAACTTTCCTTCGCCAGTGCCGAATGGACTGGAAAATCGGTACCCAAAATCGGCATTTGTCTGCTGCATGGCGGCGACGGAATATCCCCGGCGATCACCGTGGCGGCGATTCCCGCTGGCGCCGAAAAACTGATCCTAAAGTTCAGCGACCGCGATTGGCAGGGCGAAGGCGCCCATGGCGTCGTTGGACTCACCGTTTCATCGGGCAGCACGTCGGTCACGGTGCCGGCCTTTAAGGGTGAAACCGACGCATTGCCTTTGGGGATAACGAAAATTTCGAGCCATCTGTGCGCGCCTTGCGCCGGTGGTGTGTATTTAGGGCCATGCTCCGGCGGCAGCGGGCATCGATATCAGGTCACGGTGTACGCCAAGGATGCCAGCGGCCACACCCTCGGCGAAGGCACATTGGCTCTCGGAAAATACTGAAAACCGCCCTGCCCGGCTTCATTGATTCGGCAAAAGCCAGCGAATTTGGCAAAAGTCAGTCCGGTTCGAGCCGCAGGATCCGACCGTCATTGGAATCGGTCAGCAGATAGATATAACCGTCTGGCCCCTGTCGCACATCGCGGATCCGTTCGCCGAGCTCGGCCAAAAGAGGCTCCTGACCGACCACCCGCTCGCCCTCCAGGGACAGGCGGACGACCAGACGATATTTGAGCGCCCCAACCAACAGATCGCCGCGCCATTTCGGGAACACATCGCCGGTATAAAACGCCATACCGGAGGGTGCGATCGACGGATCCCAATAGTGAACCGGCTGCTCCATTCCTGGCGCCGCCTGACCAATACCGATCCTGCCGCCCGAGTAGTGCCGACCATAGGCGATCACCGGCCAGCCATGGTTGCGCCCTGGTAACGGTATGTTGATCTCATCCCCACCCCTGGCCCCGTGTTCGTGCATCCACAGCGCGCCGGTGTCCGGGTGCAGCGCCGCCCCTTGGGGATTGCGATGCCCGTAGGACCAAATTTCCGGGCGATGCCCCGGACGGCCGACGAAGGGGTTGTCATCGGGAATGCGGCCATCGGTGTGAATGCGAATCACCTGGCCACGATTGACGCTGGGGTCCTGTGCCAATTCGCGTTGCCCGCGTTCACCGATGGTGATGAACAATGTCCCATCACGCGCCATGACCAGGCGTGAGCCAAAATGAACAGCGCCGGTTGACTTGGGCGTTTGGCGGAACAGGACCCTCACCTCACTAAGCCGCCCTCCGTCCGATGTCGTATTCGCCGGGGCATCCACCGGGGCATCCAATTTTGCCCGCGCCACCGCCGTCCCGGCGCGCTCCGATCCCTGTTCGGCGCCCTCTGTCTCCGGTTCGGCGCCCTCCGTTTCCGGCTCAGCGAAAGAAAAATAGATCGTGCGATTGTCGACAAAATCCGGGTCCACCAAAACGTCGAGCAATCCGCCTTGCCCGTCACTGAACATCTCGGGCAGGCCCTGGATCGGCGGCGATACCGTGCCGTCCGATGAAACGATTCTCAGCCGGCCCGGCCGTTCGGTGACCAGCATCCGTCCGTCCGGCAACCAGGCCAACGACCAGGGCTTGACCAGACCGCTGGCGACCGTGGCTAGGCGCAGCCGATAATGCTCGCTCTGGAAGGTTTCAGCCTCGGCGGAACGGTCGCTCGAAACCAGCACAAAAGCGGCCAGGAATACCGCGTACAAGCCATGGCGCATGACGATCCTTTCCAGCCGTTGACCTTATCGCTCAACCGCATAGACTCCAGCACATGAACGATCCACGTAAAACCCTTTTGCTGACCGGCGCCAGCCGCGGCATCGGCCATTCGACCGTCAGCTTCTTCAGCGAAAGGAACTGGGAGGTCATCACCTGTTCGCGCGATGCACCGCCCGAGGAATGCCGGCGAGACCCAAATTGGTCGCACCACATCACAACAGATCTGGGCGACTCCAGCGGGATCGACGCTTTCATTGTCGAGGCCAACCAGCTTTTGGAGGGCCGACCGCTCCACGCGCTGGTCAATAACGCGGGATGGTCGCCGAAATCGCCGATCAAGGAGCGCCTCGGCTGTCTGAATGGCGATATCGAGGCCTGGCGGCAGGTGTTCGAGCTTAATTTCTTTGCGCCGCTTCGGCTTTCCCGAGGGTTGGCGGCGGCGTTGGCGCGGGGCAAGGGCGCGGTGGTCAATGTCACCTCGATCGCCGGGCATTCGATCCATCCCTTCGCCGGCTCAGCCTATAGCACCTCCAAGGCCGCGCTTTCAGCGCTGACCCGGGAATTGGCGAATGAGTTCGCCGAGCTTGGCGTTCGCGTCAACGCCGTCGCGCCC
>JAQBUJ010000171.1 GCA_027623845.1 Pseudomonadota bacterium | reverse complement strand
TGAAGGGCATGGCGCGGCCTTTCCTGTTGTTCGTGTGTCTGCAACTATACTAAGGCTGTCACTGGCAGGATGAAAGTGCCTCGGCGTCGCAGCCGGGCGGATATCGAATAGGGATTGGGAGAGGGCAAGGCCATGCGGATCGTCATCAACGGACAACAGGCTTTCGGCAAGGCGTGCCTGGACGCGATCATCGAAAAGGGCGTCGATGAGGTGGTTGCGGTTTATACCGCGCCGGATGTCGAGGGGCGGCCCTTTGACCCGATTAAGCAGGCGGCGCTGGAGCACGGGCTGGAGGTCCGCCAGCCGGCGAATTACAAGGACGATGATGTGTTGGCGGAGCTCAAATCCTGGGACGCCGATTTCATGATCCTGGCCTTCGTGACGATCTTCGTGCCGGAGGCGGCGCGCGATATTCCCAAGCTCGGCACCATCTGTTTCCACCCCTCGCTGCTGCCGCTGCACCGGGGACCCAGCTCGATCAACTGGCCGATCCTTTGGGGGGCGAAGAAGACCGGCTTGACGATCTTCTGGCCGGATGACGGATTGGATGAAGGCGAGATCCTGCTGCAGAAGGAAGTCGAGATCACCCCCGATGACACTCTGGGCTCGGTCTATTTCGACAAGATTTTCCCACTCGGCGTGGCCTCTATTTTGGAATCGATCGAACTGGTGCGGGTCGGCAATCCGCCGCGCCTGATCCAGGACGAGTCAAAGGCGACCTATGAGAGCTGGTGCCGGGCCGCCAACGCCAAGATCGACTGGGAGCGCTCGGCTGGTGAGGTCTATAACCTGATTCGCGGCTGTAATCCGGCGCCCGGCGCCTGGACCACCTTGAATGGCGAAACCCTGCAAATTTTCGACTGCGAGCCGGCTGCCGGCTCTGGCCGTCCCGGGCGGATCTGCGCCATCGATGACGAAAGCATCACCATCAACGCCGGCCTTGGCGGCATCCGGGTCAAGCGGCTGCGTCTGGGTAAGGGCGCCAAGGTGAAGGTCGGTGAGTTTTTGGCCGAGAACCCCCTGGAGATCGGCGCCCGCCTCGGGACGTAAGGATGGGGAGGGGAGCTTTCGGCGCTGCGTTTTCAGCGCACGACGTTGACTCAGCGACCCCCCAGCCTATGATCGCGCCGCCCGTGATTGGATGTCGAAAAGGCGCTTCATCGTGAATTTTCAACTCTCCGAGGAACAATGCGCGATCCGTGATATGGCGCGGGGCTTTGCCGCTGATCATTTCGCGCCGAAGGCCGCCCGCTGGGACGCCGAGGAGATCTTTCCGGTCGAGCAACTCCGCCTGGCCGCCGGGCTCGGGCTCGCCGGGATCTATGTCCGCGAAGATGTCGGCGGCTCCGGCCTTGGGCGCGCCGAAGCGGCGATCGTGTTCGAGGAATTGGCCGCGGCCTGCCCGTCGACGGCGGCGTATCTGTCGATCCACAACATGGTCGCCTGGATGATCGATGGTTTTGGCAGCGAGGCGATCCGTGAACGCTTCCTGCCCCGGCTCACCAGCATGCAGGCGATGGCCAGCTATTGCCTGACCGAGCCGGGCGCCGGCTCCGACGCCGCCTCGCTGCGGACCCGGGCGCGCAAGGATGGCAACAGCCACTATGTCTTGAACGGCAGCAAGGCCTTCATCTCCGGCGGGCCGACAAGCGATGTCTATGCGGTGATGTGTCGTACCGGCGCCGAAGGGCCGCGCGGGATTTCCTGTGTGCTGGTCGAGAAGGGCACGCCGGGCCTGTCCTTCGGCAACAAGGAACGCAAGCTCGGCTGGAACAGTCAGCACACCGCGATGGTCACCTTCGAGGATTGCCGGGTGCCGGTGGAGAACATCGTCGGCGCCGAGGGTGATGGCTTCAAAATCGCCATGGCCGGGCTGGATGGCGGGCGGATCAATATCGCCGCCTGTTCGATCGGCGGCGCGCGTACGGCGCTGGAGGCGGCGCGGGACTATGCACGGGAGCGCAAACAGTTCGGTCAGGCGATCGCCGCGTTCCAGGCCATTCAGTTCAAGCTGGCGGATATGGCGACGGAGTTGGATTCGGCCCGGCTTATGGTGCAACGCGCCGCCGACAGCCTGCAACGGCGCGACCCCGACGCGACCATGCATTGCGCCATGGCCAAGCGGCTGGCCACCGATATCGGCTCGGCGGTTTGCAACGAGGCGCTGCAGATCCATGGCGGCTACGGGTACTTGAAGGATTTCCCGATCGAGCGTCTGCTGCGCGACCTGCGGGTGCATCAAATTCTTGAGGGCACCAATGAGATCATGCGGGTGATCATTGCCCGCAAGCTGTTGGACGACTGACGCGACCCGAACGGGGGCTCGGGCAATCGCCGAGGCTCGCATCGTTTAATTTTGGAGACAGTGAAGACCATGGAGCCTGAAGTTCTGTTCGACGTCGCCGATGGCATTGGCACGATCACCCTGAACCGTCCGAAGACGCTGAACGCGCTGACGATGAACATGATCAACGAGATGCGGACGCATTTCACCGCCTGGATGGACGATGCGGCGATCCGCGCCGTGGTGATCAAGGGGGCCGGCGATCGGGCGTTTTGCGCCGGCGGCGATGTCCGCGCGGTGCGCCAGGCGATCCTGGAGTACGACGGCGACGCCAATCCGGCGCTGGCCCAGGACTTCTTTTACCAGGAATACATCCTCAACCATCAGATCCACACCAGCGCCAAGCCCTATATCGCGCTGATCGATCGGGTCTGCATGGGCGGCGGGGTCGGCCTGTCGGTGCATGGCGCGTTCCGGGTCGCGACTGAGCGCACCCGGGTTGGCATGCCGGAGACGACGATCGGCTTGTTTCCCGATGTTGGCGGCGCCTGGTTCCTGTCGCGTCTGCCCGGCGAAACCGGGACCTATCTGGCGTTGACCGGGGCGCCGGTCAGCGTCGGTGATTGTCTGGAGTTGGGGATCGCCACCCATGTGGTGGCCTCGGAGACGCTTGGAGATCTGGAAGCGGCCCTGCACACGGCGGATCTGTCGGGCGATGCGCACGCGGCGGTCAAAGCGGTATTGGACGGCTTTACGATCGCCGCCGGCGCGGCGCCGACGGTGGCGGCGAAAGCCGAAATTGACCAGTGCTTTTCGGCTGACAGCGCCGAGGAGATCGTCGCCCGGTTGACCGCCTCGGGTTCGACATTCGCGGCGCACGCGCTGGAAACCCTGGCCTCGAAATCGCCGACCAGCCTCAAGGTGACCTTGGAGCAGATCCGTCGCGGCGCTCAAGCGACCAGTTTCGCCGAGACCATGACCATGGAATTTCGCCTGTCGCAGCATTTCGCCCGCGGCCATGATTTTCCCGAAGGGGTTCGGGCGCTGCTGGTCGATAAGGATCACAAACCAAATTGGAACCCGGCGCGGCTGGAAGAGGTTTCCGAGGCCGCCGTCGCGGGGTATTTTGAACCGGTGCCGTGGCGCGAGCTGACATTCGACTGACAGCGGCGCGACGGAAAACAACGCTCGATCGAAATTTGGGAGAAACCGCCATGGCCCGCATCGCCTTTATCGGTCTTGGAAACATGGGCTTGCCCATGGCCAGGAATTTGCTGACCGCCGGACACGAGGTCATTGGCTTCGATCTGGTCGAAAGCGCGCTGGCCGGGCTGCTGGCGGCCGGCGGCAAGACGGCGGCTTCGGCGACGGCCTCGCTCGATGCGGCCGATGTGGTGATCACCACGCTTCCCGAGGGCAAGCATGTCCGGGACGTCTATGGCAACGCGGTGATCGCCAACGCGCCGTCCGGGGCGCTGCTGATCGATTGCTCGACCATTGATGTCGAGTCGGCGCGGGCGGTGGCGGCGCAGGCGACCGAAGCCGGCTTCGAGATGGTCGACGCCCCGGTTTCAGGCGGTACCGGCGGCGCCGAGGCGGGCAGTTTGACCTTCATGGTCGGCGGCGGCGACTCGGCCTTTGAGCGGGCGAAACCGTATCTCGACGTGATGGGCAAGACGATCGTGCATACCGGCGGCGCCGGCAACGGGCAGGCGGCGAAGATCTGCAACAACATGATTCTCGGCATTTCGATGATCGCCGTTTGCGAGAGCTTCTCGATGGCCGAGAAATTGGGGTTGGATGCACAGAAATTATTCGATATCACCTCGACATCCTCAAGCCAGTGCTGGGCGATGACCAACTATCTGCCGGTGCCCGGGCCGGTGCCGAATTCGCCGGCGAATCGGGACTATCAAGCGGGATTTACCGCTGCGATGATGGCCAAGGACCTGACCTTGGCTCAGGATGCGGCCCGGTCCACCGGCCATGACGCGCAATTGGGGGCCCATGCCCTTAAATTGTACGAGCAGTTTGTGGGGCAAGGGAACGCGCCGCTGGATTTTTCAGGAATTTATCGAATGATTCACGGTAATTAAGTTGCATTTGTCTGCGAATCTAAGTTAATGCAGACATTAGGTTTCCGAACTAACGCTGATAATTGCATCCTAAGGTCCATGGCTGAAATCTCAACCAACAGTTCCTCCGCCGACGACGCTTCTCTGACGACGCGGCAGGAGTATCTTGAGGCGATCAAGCTGATCGAGCGGCTGCATCGGCAGTTTCTTGAGGTTGTGAAGACTGAACTCGATCGCCATGGCACCGAAGATATCAACAATATTCAGGCGCTTATCCTGTATAATATCGGCGAGGATGAGTTGACGGTCGGTGAGTTGACCAACCGCGGCTACTACCTCGGCTCAAATGTTTCGTACAATGTTCGTAAGATGGTCGAGAACAAATACCTTATCCAGGAACGTTCGACCCATGACCGACGCTCGATCAGGGTGCGTCTGTCGGAAAAGGGGTTGGAGCTCTGCACGCAGATCTCAGACATGTTCGACAGGCATGCCGATTCGCTTGAACAAAATAAAATCAGTTCCGATAGCCTGCGTGGGGCCAGCAGCGCCTACCGCCAGCTCGAACGGTTTTGGGTCGGGCTGCTGAACTACAATCTGCGCGGCTCGCTGCCGCCCCTTTGACGGGCGCCTTGTTTTCATCTTCATTGATGCGTATTGACCGCGCGACGATGTGTGCGCCGGGTTGGCGGATTTCATTTGGGCAGATTTCATTTGGACAGCCCCAATACGAGATCCTAAAGTCCCGGCGTTTCCTGGGGCTGGATCTTCGCCCCGATTTCATCGAGCGAGGACGCCGATGCGACTGACCAACTATTTCCTCCCGACATTGCGCGACACGCCGAAGGAGGCGCAGATCGTCTCGCACCGCTATATGCTGCGGGCCGGCATGGTCCAGCAGGCCAGCGCCGGGATCTATTCCTGGCTGCCGATGGGCTATCGGGTGTTGCGAAAGATCGAAAAGATCGTCCGCGAGGAGCAGGACGCCGCCGGGGCGCAGGAAGTGCTGATGCCGACGATCCAGTCGGCTGATCTGTGGCGCGAGAGCGGTCGTTACGATGGCTATGGCCGGGAAATGCTGCGGATACAGGATCGGCACGACCGCGACATGCTGTTCGGGCCGACCAACGAGGAGCAGGTCACCGACATCTTTCGCACGCATCTGAAGAGTTATCGGGCGTTGCCGCTGATGCTCTATCATATTCAGTGGAAATTCCGCGACGAAGTTCGGCCCCGTTTCGGGGTGATGCGCGGTCGCGAGTTCCTGATGAAGGACAATTATTCCTTCGATCTGGACCACGCCAGCGCCGTCAAATCCTACAACAAGATGTTCGTCGCTTATTTGAAGACCTATGCCCGGATGGGCTTGAAGGCGATCCCGATGGCCGCCGATAGCGGGCCGATCGGCGGTGATATGAGCCACGAATTCATCATCCTGGCCGAGACCGGCGAGAGCGAGGTCTATTGCCACAAGGATTGGCTTGACGTTGATGTGCTGTCCCAGGACATCGATATCGACGGCGATCTGCAACCCGTCGTCGATTCCTTTTTGTCGCGTTACGCGGCGACGGACGAGAAGCATGATCCGGCGGCCTGTCCGGTTCCCGAGGCCGATTTGATCACCACGCGCGGCATTGAGGTCGGGCATATCTTCTATTTCGGCACCAAATATTCCGAGGCGATGGGCGCGCGGGTCACCGGCCCGGACGGCAAGGAAGCGCCGGTCCATATGGGTTCCTACGGCGTCGGCGTATCGCGTCTGGTCGGCGGCATTATCGAGGCCAGCCACGACGATCGCGGTATTATCTGGCCAGAATCTGTGGCGCCGTTTCATATCGGGCTGGTCAACGTCAAGATCGACGACGCCACCTGCACCGATGTTTGCGAGGATCTGTACCGGAAACTCAATGGCGCCGGGGTCGAGACGCTCTATGATGACCGGGATGAGCGGACCGGCTCGAAGCTGGCGGGCATGGATTTGATCGGATTGCCCTGGCAGGTGGTCGTTGGACCGCGCAGCGTCAAGAACGGCGTGGTCGAGGTAAAAAATCGGCGCACCGGCGAGACCGAGGAATTGACGCCCGAGGCGGTGATCAACCGTTTCGCGGGCTAGGCACGAGACCGGAACGGGAGAACGCTGTGTTCGGAAGCTTCGAGCGAATGGTGGCGCTGCGCTATCTTCGTTCGCGCCGCCAAGAAGGATTCATTTCGGTAATCGCCTGGTTTTCGTTGCTGGGCATTGGCCTTGGCGTGGCCACGCTGATTATTGTCATGTCGGTGATGAACGGGTTTCGAACCGAACTGCTGACCCGCATCCTCGGCTTGAACGGGCACGCCACGGTGCATGGGCTGCAATCGCCGATGACCGGATATGATCAGCTTGCGGTGCGGATCGGTGAGATCCCCGGCGTGCACAGCGTCACCCCGCA
>JAQBUJ010000170.1 GCA_027623845.1 Pseudomonadota bacterium | reverse complement strand
GTTGGTGCCGGAGCCGGCGCTCTCGCCAAGCACCGTACCATAGCCCAAGGAAGCACGGATATTGGTGCCGCCAAAGGTGCGATTGAAGTTCAGGCCGGCCATCACCAGATCGGAGTCGACGGCGTCGCGGTTTGGCTGAGAATTAGAATCCTGGCTCGTATCCGGCGAATAGGACAGACCAAGCTGGATGCCTTCGATCCGCGGCGTGTAGTAGGTCAGCTTTTCCGAGTCATTGGCCCCAAGCGGCTCAACATAGGTCGAACCAAACGGCGAGCGAAAATAGCCGCCTTCGCTCAATTTTTGCCCGATGGCACTGCCAGTGCCAACGGCGCTCAACCAACCGGTTTGGTCACCAGAGTTGATGCTGATGCCGAATTCGTCCGGCGCGTAGTTCATCTTGTACATCGCCGAGTTTTCGGAACCCAGGTTGATCTCACCGAAGCCGCCCTTAACGATGAGGTAGGACTCATCGATCTGGTCATTACCGTTGTGGTTGGCTTCGAGCTGGACGTTCACGCCAACGGTGATACCGTTGTCGAGAGTGGTCGAGCCCTTGAAGAAGATTTCAGAATCCGACTTGACGTCGAAACCACTGAAATCCTGACCTGGGCCATCATCGTTGGACACGTAGCCGAACCACTGCTCCATGTAACCACCAACGCTTATCTTGATTTTTTCAGCGGCAAATGCCGCCGGAGCCGATACGATCATGCCAGCGGCAACAATCGCAGTCGTTCCGAGAAGGATCTTTTTCATTCTTACGTCTCCCGAGAGTCACGTATATGACCTAAAACGCCAAGTCAAAATCGGATCTTGAACCGTCCGACCTGCTTGCGTCGCGGTCATGACTATGCCCGTCCTCCGCGCCCGTCAATCATTCTGGGCGGAACAGCGGTGCAAATGTGTCTCATTGTTGCGAAATTGCCACAAAGCGAGGAGCGCCGTCGCACTGCCGATTTTCCCCACGCCACCCGCCGTGCTCGCACGTTGCTTGAGTGAATTGTTTCGCCGGGCTTGAGCGAATTGTTTGGCGGGCCGAGACGCGCTAAAAGGATGCCAGAGCCGGGCAAGGAAACAAATGATGATGACCGACCACCACACCCCTGGGCCAAAAACCCGAGGGCTGAAGCCCCGAAAATTGAAAATTGGAATTGCCGGGCTGATCGTAGCGGCCCTGGCCGGCTGTACGGGAGCGGATGTGGAGTATAACTATCCCCGATCCGGGCCCGGCGGAGTACCAACCTACGAGAAGCAGGAAAGCATCTTCGGCGAAGGCGGGCTGACGTTGTTTGAAAATCAGGGCACTGCGGCGCCGTCTTCCGGAGAAGGCGGCGGGATTGGCGTGAACAGCTTCCTGTGGCGGGCCTCGTTGGACACCGTGTCCTTCATGCCGCTGCAGTCAGCGGATCCGTTCGGAGGGGTGATCATCACCGACTGGTATGCGCCCCCAGACGCGGTGAAAGAGCGCTTCAAGGTCAATATTTTCATTCTCGATCGGGCGCTGCGATCGGACGGTGTACGGGCCAAGGTATTCAAGCAGCAGCGGGGGTCCGACGGGGGCTGGGCTGATGCAAGGGCCGATGATCAACTCGACCGCCAACTTGAGGACGCCATCCTTACCCGGGCTCGGGAGCTGAGAGTTCGGACGGCCCCGAAGGCCAAATGAGTTTCGAACGCCCCTGACTCTGGCCGCTTGGCGTGTTCGGAGTCCCGCGCTAGGACCCGGCTCATGCCTTCACGACAATATTTATTAGACAGTCACCGGAGTCGCTTACCCCATGGCCCGATATAATTTCCGAGAGACCGAGGTGAAATGGCACGGGCGCTGGGAACAATCCGGTAAGTTCGCCGTCTCGATCGACACGGCGCGGCCCAAATATTATGTCCTCGAGATGTTTCCCTATCCGTCGGGTCGCATTCACATGGGACATGTGCGGAACTATGCCCTTGGCGATCTGGTCGCCCGGTATAAAAAAGCACGGGGCTTCAATGTGCTGCATCCCATGGGCTGGGACGCCTTCGGGCTGCCGGCGGAAAACGCCGCCTTCGAACGCCGCGTGCACCCTGCCGACTGGACCAATGAAAACATTCGGACCATGCGCGAACAGTTGCAAGCAATGGGGCTTTCCTATGACTGGAGCCGCGAGCTCGCGACCTGCTCTCCCGACTATTATCGCCATGAGCAGAAGATGTTCCTGGATTTTCTCCGCAATGGCCTCGCCTACCGGAAAGAGAGCTGGGTCAACTGGGACCCGGTTGAGAACACCGTTCTGGCCAACGAACAGGTAATTGACGGCCGTGGCTGGCGATCCGGCGCCCCTGTCGAGAAACGCTTGTTGTCGCAATGGTTTTTAAAGATCACCGAATACGGCGACGACCTTCTGGAATCCATCAAGACTCTGGACCGCTGGCCGGAACGGGTTCGCCTGATGCAACACAATTGGATTGGTCGGTCTGAGGGCGCCCATGTTCAGTTCCAGATCGCCGGTCGGGACGATGCGTTGGAGGTCTTCACGACCCGGCCCGACACGTTGTTTGGCGCCTCGTTCTGCGCCATCGCCGCCAATCATCCCTTGGCGGTGTCCCTGGCGGACGGTGACGAGAAGCTGGCCGGGTTCATTGCCGAGTGCAACCGCCTGAGCACCAGCGAGGCGGCGATAGAAACCGCCGAGAAACGCGGCCACGATACCGGCCTGAAGGCGCGACACCCGATCGTCGAGGGCCTGGAATTACCGATCTATGTCGCCAATTTCGTGCTGATGGAGTACGGGACCGGCGCGATCTTCGGCTGCCCGGCGCACGATCAGCGCGACCTGGACTTCGCCCGAGCCTACGAGCTTCCCGTATTGCCGGTGGTGCTGCCGGTCGGCGCGGATGCCTCACAATTCGAGATCGGCGACGAGGCCTATATCGGCGATGGCGCCCTTTTCAATTCCGGATTCCTCGACGGCCTGACGATAGACGCCGCGAAAACCACGATAGCCGAGCGTCTCGAGGCCAATGGCAGCGGTCGGCGCGCCATCACCTATCGGTTGCGGGATTGGGGCGTGTCCCGACAGCGCTATTGGGGTTGCCCGATCCCGGTTGTTCATTGCCCGACCTGCGGGATCGTCCCGGTCCCGGATGTCGAGCTTCCGGTTTCGCTGCCCACGGATGTTGATTTCGAGGCGCCGGGAAACCCGCTGGACAATCACCCGACCTGGAAACACACCACCTGCCCGACCTGCAACGCCGCCGCCGTGCGCGAGACCGACACCTTCGATACTTTTTTCGAATCCTCCTGGTATTTCGCGCGGTTCTGCGACCCCCAGGGAGAGACCGCGTTCAGCCGCGAAGCCGTCGATTATTGGATGCCGGTGGATCAGTATATCGGCGGTATCGAGCACGCCGTATTGCATCTGTTGTATTCCCGGTTTTTTACCCGGGCGCTTCGCAAATGCGGCTATATCGGCATTGATGAGCCCTTCGCCGGGCTGATGACCCAGGGAATGGTCTGTCACGAGACCTATCGCGATTCCAGCGGATGGCTGTTTCCGGACCAAGTGATGAAAACCGGCGATGGCCGCCACGTCACCGTTGATGGCGAACGACCGGTAACCATCGGTCGGACCGAGAAAATGAGCAAATCGCGACGCAATGTGGTTGATCCCGAGGCGATCATCCAAACCTACGGCGCCGATACCGCTCGATTGTTCATGTTGTCC
Source organism: Pseudomonadota bacterium (assembly GCA_027623845.1). Lineage (GTDB taxonomy): Bacteria > Pseudomonadota > Alphaproteobacteria > Thalassobaculales > Thalassobaculaceae > JADHLJ01. The sequence goes on along the minus strand of JAQBUJ010000170.1, from coordinate 3,122 downwards.
GATTCCCCGCCGGAGCGTGATCTTGAGTGGACCGAGTCCGGCGTCGAGGGGGCTTGGCGTTATCTCAATCGGCTCTGGCAGCGGATTACCGAGTCGGAAATTCCCTTTCCGCCCGCCAATACCCAACGCCCGGATGATCTTTCCGCCGCGGCGCTGGAACTGGAGCGGGTGATACACAAGGCCATCAAGGCGGTTGGCGAGAGCATCGAGCGCTGGCGGTTCAATAGCGCCGTAGCGCAGCTCCGCGAGCTAAGCAACGCCCTCGCAGCGGTCCAGGGACAAACCCAAGGGCACACCAAGGAGGCCGGGCCCGGCGAGGCTTGGATGCTGCGTCGGTGCTATGAGGCGTTACTCCGCATGCTTGAGCCAATGACGCCGCATATCGCCGAGGAAATTTGGGAACGTCTCGGGCATGAAGGTTTTTTATGCGACGTCTCCTGGCCGGAATTCGACCCAGCATTGGTCACCGACGAGACCATCACCATTGGTGTTCAGGTCAATGGCAAGTTGCGGGGAACGATTGAAATGGCCCGGGACAGCGCCGAGGAAACCGTGCGCGAAACCGCTCTTGCCATCGAAAGCGTCCAAAAAATCCTCGAGGGCCGCCCGCCGCGCCGGGTGATCGTCGTGCCGAACCGGATCGTCAATGTCGTGGCGTAACCCCTCTCGTCGGATCGTGATGTTCGGCCTGGTCGCTGGACTCGCCGGCTGTGGCTTCCAGCCGCTTTACGGGCGAATCGGCGATGCTGACGCGAATGTCGTTGGCCATATGGCGGCAATTCGTATTGGGGCCATTCCCGACCGCTCGGGCCAACTCCTGCGCAATGCGTTGCAAGACAAGCTGACGCCGCGCGGGCGGCCCGGCAAGCCGCTCTACCGTCTCGATGTTTCGCTGGCGGAAAACCGCTCGGATCTGGTCATTTTGCAGGATGCGACCTCGACCTTCGCTAAACTTCGTATCGGTGCAAACTATGTATTGATCGACGTCGCATCGGGCCGTCCCTTGACGCGCGGCGTGAGCGAATCGACGACAATATTCAATATCGTCGAGTCCGAATTCGCCAATATCAACGCCCAAGCCGATGCCCGGGCCCGGGCGGTCAATGCAATCAGTGATGATATACGACTGCGTCTGGGCCTGTTCTTTCAACGCCGCCGAGCGTCCTGAGGGCGGAAAATGAAACTTCAGCAACGGGATCTGCAGCGCATTCTCGCCAATCGTCCGGCGGATTTGCGCGGGATACTCGTCTATGGTCCCGATGCCGGACATGTCGGCGAAACGGCCGAGGCGCTGGCCCGCAGCGTTGTCGAGGACCCGTCGGATCCGTTCCGCTCGGTTATCCTCTCCGGCGATACGCTGCGCCAGGATCCGGCAGCGTTGATCGATGCGGCGACGGCAATGTCGCTTACCGGGGGCAGCCGGTTGGTTTGGGTTCGCGGCGCAACCGACGCCCTGGCGCCGCGGTTCCAGGATCTTGCCGATATCGCGGCGGTCGAGGCCTTGGTCGTCGTCCAAGGCGATGCCCTGGATACCCGCTCTAAACTCCGCAAGGTTTTTGAATCCGCCGCAAATCTTGGCGCCCTTGCCTGTTATGGCGATGACGGCGCGGGGCTGGTCACTTTCATAAAGCAGACCTTAGAGGCGTTGGACGTGCGGGTGGGCCGCGACGCGCTCGACCAACTCGCGGCCAATCTCGGGGGCGACCGGCGGCAAACCCGCAGCGAACTTGAAAAACTTTCGCTGATGGTCGGAGCCGGAGGCGAAGTCACTGTGGATGCCGTCGTCGCGAGTGTTGGCGACAGTGCGTCTCTGGCCGTTGACGACATCGCCTATGCCGCCGCCGACGGCAATGGGCCGGCGCTGGATCTGGCGCTTCGGCGCGCCAGGGCAGATGGCGAGAATTCGGTTCGGATCCTGCGAACGGCAATTTCGCATTTTCAGCGTTTGCACCAGGCGATGGCCTTAATCGACGCCGGGGCGTCGCCGGGCGCTGCGCTGGGTGGTCTGCGGCCCCCGGTTTTTCGCAATCGTCAGGCTAAATTCGAGGCCCAGCTGGGATCCTGGTCGACGGCTCGTCTGGAGCAATGCCTTGATCGATTGTTGGAAGCGGAATTTCGCTGTAAATCGACCGGCATGCCCGATGACGTGGTTTGCGCACAAACGCTGATTGGCGTGAGTCTTTCCAGGAGATCCATCCGGCGTACCAATCGAACCGCGTAAGCCTTTCTCAATCGATAAACGCTATTTCCTCATCGGGTTCCTCATCGGGTTCTTCATCAGGCCCTTTATCCGACTCAAGCGCAGGCTCGGCGGTATCGCTGGCGGTATCTTCCCCACCATCCCCGACATCCAACGCGCCGAGGATACTGCTGACAAATGCGCTCGAACCAGCCGCATCCTGATCGCTCGACTCATCGCCATCGTCGGTTGACGTTGCGCCATCCCGAGCGATCGGCTTCAGATCTCCAGCAACTTCTCCGGACGCCAACAAAGATTCGGTTTGGCTTAATAAGGTATTAAAATCAATGGCGTCAGCCAAAGGTTCGGCTGCCTGATCGGCTACATCTTTGCCGTCATCCGCTGCTTCAAATTCAAAGGCGTCGACATCCCCCTAGGCCTGCGGGGCGGTTTCCGCGTTCGCGTCAGAGAAAGCAAAGTCGTCCGCGTCGCTAGCGTCGAACATCGCGTCAGAGGCTGCGGCGGGCGCCATAACAGGGGCCGATACTGCCGTCAGGCGGGCAAGAAGGTCATCGAGCTGGTCCAGCGACTGATAATGGATCGTGAGCGCGCCTCGATCCTCGTCACGCGGGGTGATATCCACCGTCAAGCCGAGGCTTTCGGTAATGCTCTGCTCCAAGGCGAGGGTATCGGCGTCCTTTTCCGGCGCCGCGCGTAGTCGGACGCTATCGCCGCTTTTTGGCTTTCTCGCCGGGTCTTTGCTCTGTCCCTGGACCAGACGCTCTGTCGCCCGCACCGACAGCCCGCCCGCGACTACATAATCGGCCAATCCATCCGGATCGCTCGACGCAAGCAAGGCTCTGGCATGACCGGCCGTTAGACTGCCGGCGGCCAAATAGTCCCGCGCTTTAGGCGGCAAAGTAAGCAGCCGAAGGGAGTTGGC
>JAQBUJ010000169.1 GCA_027623845.1 Pseudomonadota bacterium | reverse complement strand
AACCGGGATCGGGCGCTGAACCGGTAGCGGATTGACCCCGGCATGGCGCACCGCATCGAATTCGCCTTCGAAATTGACCACCCGCTCGCTCCACAGCCGGTTCATCAGAGTGACCTGTTCGGCCTGGCGGCGACCGCGGGTGTTCCAATCCTCGCCAAGCGCCTCATACTCGACCGGGTTCCAGCCAACCCCGACGCCAAGCCGCAAACGCCCACCGCTCAACACATCGACCTGGGCCGCTTGTTTGGCGACCAGCGCGGTTTGCCGCTGCGGCAGGATCAACACCCCGCTGGCTAGGCCAACACGCTGGGTTACCGCCGCGATGAACGAGAGGGTGCAAAACGTCTCGTGAAAGCTGTCATCGACGTCATAGGGACCTTCAAACCCCTGCCGGGCCGCTCGGTCGACGCCGAGAACGTGATCCGAGACCTCGACATAGTCATAGCCGATGGCCTCGGCGGCTTGCGCCCAGTCACGGATCTGCGCCGGGTCGGCCGGCATGTCTCGGGTCGGGAAAAAAGCGCCAATCTGCGAGGTCATCTGCGGCTCCGGCAACTGTCGATAAGGAGGGATAGTTTTTCAGCGCACCGAAGTTTTGACAACACGGGACAGGAAGAGCCGTGCCGCCTCAGCGCTAATACCTCGATTGACATCATGGCATCAGCGTCTGGTGCTTGCGGCTGGAGAATGCGGTGTCCCCGGTTGCCAGCGATCGTTTCATCGGGGCGTATTGCGTCGCAGGGCGGCATCGGCGCCGGCCAGCCGTCCGGTTACCGCGCCGCGCATGACCGAGGTCGCGCCGGTATAGACCCGGTAATAGAGCCCGACCACTTCACCGGCGGCGTAAAGTCCGGGAATGGCGTCCCCCTCGGTATTGATCACCCGCGCCCGCTCGTCGACTTTTACCCCGCCGAAGGTAAAGCAGTTTGAGCAGATAATTGGCCAGGCGCGAAACGGTGGCCGCAACAGGGGTCGGGCCCAGTGCGACTTACGCGGTTCCAAACCTTGCGTCGCCAACCCATCGGGCCGCAGCGGATCAAAGCCGGCAGCATCAGGGCAGGCGGCGTTATAGGCGGCCACCGTGGCGCTGAATTCGCCGGGGTCGATCTGCATCGCCTTGGCAAGGTCTTCCAGGGTATCGGCCTCCAGCGGCGCCTCGCGTGAGCGCACCGTCACCTGCCAATTATCCACATCGTCCAGACCGGCGTCGAACACGGCAAAAGCAATGCCGTGGCGCTGGGCCATGATGATCCGGGTCACCACCTCATAACTGGCGTCGACCATCGCCGGCGCTTCGTCGGTAAAGCGATGGCCGGCGTCGTTGATCAACAATCCGTACGAGTAATTCAGCACAACCGGTTCGATATCGGCCGAGCGGGGGTCGACGGGCTGTGCGTGAAAGCTGCCAAAGTCCCCACAGGGCGCGGCGCCGGCCTCCAAGGCCATGCGGACGCCTTCGCCGCGGTTATAGTGCCCGCCGCGCGAGACCGGCCGGATGAATTGCGCCTGCGGACCGATATAATGGCTCAGCATCTCGGGATTGCCCTCGAAGCCGCCGCTGGCCAGGATCACGCTGGGCGCGCGAATTTCCAGCGGTTTGTTGCCGCGCCCGATCGCTCGAACCCCGGCAACTGCGCCGCTGTCATCATGGATCAAACCGCGCGCGGCGGTTTCATAGAGGACGGTGAACCGGTCCGGTTCGGCATCGATATAACCGCCGAGCGCCTCGACCAAGGCCAAACCACCGCCGATCGGCCCCATCCGTGTTGTCGACTGGCTGAGAAAATACAGTGGCAGATAGTCGAAAGTGACGCCGAACTCCTCCAGCCATTTCAACGCTTTTGGCGCATCCTCGGCGATCGTCGCGATCAGATCCGGATCGACGATGCCGAGCGAGCGCAACACCGCCGGCTGATTTTCCCGGTCGCGCACCGCGTCCCGCAGGATACCCGGATCCGGCCAGCCGCCGGCATTGGCGGCAAAGCGGTCCTCGAAATCATCGGCGACTTGATCGGCGTTCTTCATCCGCCAGAAACTTTCGGTATAGCGGGTGTTGCCGCCGCGTTCCTCGAACGGCGCGCGTTCCAGGATCGCCACCCGAGCGCCGTTCCGCTGGGCGGTGATCGCCGCCGAAAGCCCGGCGATGCCACAACCCACCACCACGACATCAAACTCATCCATCGTCACTGACAAACTCCCATATATTTCAGCGCCGCATCGCAACGCCGGGGATGTTGGCGGAGGAGGCCAACGCTGAACAGAGGCGACGATAACCGAATGTTAACTGGTTTTGCAGCAGTATCCGGGCAGCGTCACGCAGGAGGAAAAAATGCCCGACGATTCCGCACCCTTGCATGGCCATTCCCGCCGGATGAGCCACAGCCTCGCCTGGACCCAAGACAAGCTGCGCGGCCTGTTGCGTCAATGCGAGAATGGCGAACAAGTCGACGGCTTGGCGGCGGTCCTGCGCGAAGTATCGAAACTGCGACGGTTGATCGACATGCCGAGGCCGGAAGACAGCCGGCGCGATCCACGCATGCCGAGCCGAATCGGCACCACCTGCATCATCGCCGGCGTGGAGATCGATTGCGCGATTGAGGATCTCTCGATCGGCGGGGCAAAGATCATTCTGGATGCCCCGCTCAAACCCGACACCCTTTTGGACCTTGTGGTCCCGGAAGCCGGGAACATTCGTGGCGTGGTCGTAGCGGTGTCGGGAAACGCCGCTCATATCGTTTTCGAAGGCTTGGAGGAACGCCAAACCCTGGCGATCATCGACAAGTTGGAAGCCGCCTATTGGTGACCAGCCGGCCATTCCCCCGGTCCTGACGCCGAAGCGCAATGCATCGGCAACCCTCGGCGATTACGTGGCGGCGTGGAGGGCGGCGGGGAGGACGGCGGAGAGGACGGCGGAGAGGACGGCGGAGAGGACGGCGGGGAGGGGGCGATGGCGTCGAGAAATGAACCGCGCTATTATGCCGGTCCATTTGGCAAAGTCGGCGCGAAGGTGATCGCTATCCTTTATCGAATTGCAATTGTCCTGTGTTTGGCGACGGTCTCCGGCTGCTCCGCCGCTGCGGCTCCGTGCCGGGTTACCGGTGCGGTGGTCGAGGTCGTGCCGTTGGTCGGTGGTGTTTTAGGCGCCGCGTTCAGGGCCTGCGGCGATGCTATCGACTAAGCTGGGCTATGGACTGAGCCGGTCGCGCTTTAGGAGTCTCCCCCGCCATGCGCATTCACTTCCGTATCCTCTGCGTTGCCATTGCCTGCCTCGGATTATCGATTCTGCCGGCAAAGGCTGAGGAGGAAACCTATTCGCCGGCGGAAATCACCGCCATGGCGGAAGGCTTGTTCGGCGATACCACCGAGGGGCTGGCCAAGGCCATCGAGAAGGTTTTCGCCGATCTGGGACAGCCGAACGGATTTATCGCGGGCGAGGAAATCAGCGGCGCTATCGGTATTGGCCTGCGCTACGGCAAAGGGCTGTTAAACCGGAAATCGGCTGAACCCCGAAAGGTTTTCTGGCAGGGACCATCGATCGGTTGGGACTTGGGCGGTAATGCCTCCAAGGTGTTCACCCTGGTTTATAAGCTGCAAAAAGATGAGCAATTATTTCAACGGTTTCCAGCAGTCGAGGGCAGTTTCTACTTCGTCGCCGGGCTGGGCGTCAGTTACCAGCAGTCCGGCGCGGTGATCCTCGCCCCGATTCGCACCGGCGTGGGGTTTAGAACCGGCGCGAATGTCGGCTATCTGCACTACGGCACTGAGCATTCCTGGCTGCCGTTTTAACCTCGGTTTTGGGGCAGGGCGCGAAGGCTCTAGCGTCGCCCGCTGTCAGCGAGCAAAGCACCTGGTGTCAGCGATCAAAGCACCTGGCAAAACTCGACGATCTCGCGGGACCGAGTGACCGTTCCCTGCCAGTGGCGGTCGAATTCCTTGATCGAACCCTTGATCGCTTCCCCATTCATTACCGCGTTCACCGCCGCCAGATCAGGAAACTCATAGATCGCGATATGCACGTTGGCCTCCACGCTGCTCCAGCCCCGCTTGGCGCCCGACGCGTTAAAGCCTTTCAAGGCGTCGGGGAGATGCTCGTTTTCATACCAGGCGTCGAAGGCGTCCGTTACCGACGGATCAACCTCGGCGCGCACGATCAGATAAGCAGTCATATCCCGTCTCCCGATTGCAGTGTGGTCATTCAGTTGATCGCCTGAGGCGGGCGAGCGCCAGTGTTCAGTTGGTTAAAGGTGGCATCCGGACCACCGGCTCGGCCAGTTTGGTATCATTCACAAAACCGGAAATGACGGCAACAACGCGCCACGCCCGGTCAACCATGGCGAGGATCGGCCCGCCGGATTCCCCGAAAGTCGCCGCACAGTTATGCCGCCAGCGACCGTCCGGCTGCGGCGCAATGAGCAGGCAATCATCATCAACCGACAGGACCTGGGCGCGGTCCATACCATAGCCGGCCTGGATGACCTTGGTTCCGGCGGCGATATCACTCTGGCTAACCGGGATCGGCGGCAGCGCCGAGGCGACCGCCAAGCGCAGGAGAACCACGTCTGCGTCGCCGCGCGGCAATGCCGGCACGATCATGGCTGCGATGCGATGGTGCTCCCGCCAGGCGCCGCGTTGGTAACCCAGGAGCAGATGAACCGTCTCCAGCGCGATCCCCCCGGAGCCGTTAAACGCCTGCAGACAATGTTTGGCGGTCAACGCAACAGTTGGCGCGATCAGGGTGGCGGTGCATTGTCGGCGATGACGGTATCCAGCCACGTTCAGCCGCCCGACCGCGGCAAACGCCGGCTCGGAACCGGCGCTGGCCGGCTGGCCGATCGGGTTGAACAGCGTGAGCAGACATATAACCGCGCACAGAGCCCAACCGCGCAGGACGATCCGCTGACAACGAGGCTTGCCGCCAGACCCAGCGCCATGACGGCGATCGTGCGTGCGCTCCGGTTCCAACAGCAGTCCTACTTTTGGTTTTCGCGCGGGCCTTACCTCGGCCGCGCTACCCGGTAACGGGTTAAACCCGCGCCGTGATTCCCCCGTCCACGGGTAACGCTGCGCCGGTGATGTAGCGCGCTTGGTCGGATAACAAGAACAAACAGACATCCGCCATGTCATCCACCGTCCCAAGGCGGCCCAAGGGCACGAGGCGGGCGACGCGTTCGCGTGCTTCATCATCGTTCGCCCAGCGCTCCTGCATCGGAGACAGCGTCGGGCCAGGCAGGATCACATTGGAGCGAATGCCGTCACCGGCGAATTGTATCGCCAGGGATTTAGCCAATCGGACAACCCCGGCCTTGGAGGCTCCGTAGGCGTCCTGGCTGGGCGTGTCGCCGCCGGTAGCGTCAATCGAGGCGAAGTGCACCATCGCACCGCCGCCGCGAGCCTGCATCATTGGAATGGCGTATCGGGCGGTGAGGGCGAAAGATTTCAGATTGATCGCCATGACCCGGTCCCAGACATCCATATCGATCTCGGTTACCGACTTGTCCTTGTCTGGCCACAACACCCCAGCCGTATTGATCAGAAAATCCAACCCGCCGAATTTTTCCCCAGTGGCGTTAAACGCCTCTTCGACGAAGCCTTGCTCCGACAGATCGCCGCTTAAGTACAGATAATCCACGGGGCCTGACGATATATCAGCCGGTTCTGGTTTCAAATCAGCCATGGCGACGCGGCAGCCCTGCGCGCGCAACTGGTTGGCAATCGCCAATCCCATGCCGCCGCCGGCGCCGGCGACAAAAGCGGTTTTGTTTTTAAAGCTCATCATTCCCCACGGCTTGGCAATATCCCCTGCGGCTTGGTAATTTGGCAAAATATTCCACGCATACGACAATCGCTAAAACAACCCGCCGACCTGTCCAACGAAAGGCGAGGCGCTGCCTAGCGGTTCTTACTGATTTCGAAGACGGCCTCCGGCAGATGAGTGGCAAGAGCCGGAAAGAACAGGACCAGCACGATGACCAGTAACTGCAAGGCCAGGATCGGCATAACCCCCTTGTAGATATCGCCGATTTTCACCCACGACGGCGCGGCGCTTCTGATGTGAAACAGCGCGAAGCCGAAGGGCGGCGTCAGAAACGAAGTTTGCAGGATCAGCGCAAAGAGTGTCGCCATCCAAACCACCGTCAGGGTAGGGGAGCCGGTGTAGCTGGTGAAATCCAGGTTCAGAAGCAGCGGAAAGAAGATCGGGATGGTGATCACGGTGATCTCGATCCAATCGATGAAAAATCCGAGAACGAAAACAATGACCAGTACGGTGATCAGAATTCCCCAATCCTCGAAACCCAAAGATCCGATGAAGTCGCGTACCAACTCGTCACCGCTGAAGAATCGGAACGGATAGGAGAACACCAGGGCCGCCATGACGATAAGGATCACCATTCCGGTGATCTCCAGCGTCCCTCGGATCACGGCGTGCAGACGCCGCACCGAAAATGAACCGTTGAGAACCATCAATAACAGACTGCCCATGGCGCCGACGGCCGCCGATTGCGGCGGTGTCGCGTAGCCCCCGATGATCGAGCCGAGAACGGCGGCGATCAGCAATGCCGGAAGCGCCAGACTACGCAACACATAGATCAAGAGCTGCAGCCCGGAAATCGGCTCGTCCGGTTCCCGTGAGCCGCGCATCGCCGGGTCGAGCGCACCGCGACAAATAAAGTAGAAGATGTAGATGGCGACCAATAACAGGCCCGGCACCACCGTCGCCAAAAACATTTCGCCGACGGTTAGCTGCAGCCGGCTTGCCAGAAAGATCAACATCAGCCCTGGCGGCAGGATCAGCCCAAGCGTTCCTCCGGCGGCCACCGCGCTGGCGGCCA
>JAQBUJ010000168.1 GCA_027623845.1 Pseudomonadota bacterium | reverse complement strand
GGCCCAGGAGGATCTGAAGAAACTGATCGCCTATTCCTCGGTTGCGCATATGGGCTTCGTGACCATCGGCATGTTCACCCTGAACGAGCAGGGGGTGCAGGGGTCGATCTTTCAGATGTTGAGCCATGGCATCGTCTCCGGCGCTTTGTTCCTGTGTGTCGGGGTGATCTATGACCGCATGCACACCCGTGAAATCTCCGCTTATGGCGGTTTGGTCAATCGGATGCCGCGCTATGCCTTGGTCTTCATGATCTTCACCATGGCCTCGGTCGGCTTGCCGGCGACCAGTGGGTTCGTTGGGGAATTTCTTGTTCTGATGGGGGCGTTCAAGGTCAGCACCTGGTTGGCGGCCTTAGCCTCGACCGGGGTGATCCTCGGCGCGGCGTACATGCTGTATGTCTATCGCCGGATTATCTTCGGGGTTTTGGACAAGGACAGCTTGAAGAACATTGTTGATCTATCGCCACGGGAAATCGTGGTGTTTGCGCCACTGGTCATTCTGGTGTTCTGGATGGGGATCTATCCCGCGTCGTTCCTGGACATGATGGCGGTGTCGGTCGACAACCTGATCGCCAATTACAACGTCGCGCTGCTTGAAGGCGGCGTGACCGTCGCGACACGCTGAGCCCGGAGGCGCACGCAATGGATCCCACCACAGTGCCCGTGATGGTGCCGGCGACGCCAGAGATCTTCCTGGTTTGCGCCGGGATGGCTTTGTTGATGGTCGGTGTGTTCCGCAAGGGCGGTCCGACCGGGTTGGTATCCTGGCTGGCGATCGCCAGCCTCGTCGTCACCGGGGGGCTGGTGCTGATCTATGGCGGGGCTACGGATGCGCCGGTCTTCTTCGGCATGTTCGTGACCTCCAAATTCGCGCAGTTCGCCAAAATCCTGATCCTCATGGGCTCGGCGCTGTCGATCGTGCTTTCCAGTGACTATATGCGGCGCGAACAGGCCCAGCGGTTCGAGTTCCCGGTGCTGATCGTCTATGCCACCGTCGGCATGATGATGATGGTCTCGGCCAACGATCTGATCGGGCTTTATGTCGGTTTGGAGATGCAGAGCCTAGCGCTTTACGTGGTGGCGTCGATCCGCCGCGACACGCTGCGCTCGACCGAGGCCGGGTTGAAGTATTTCGTCCTCGGGGCGCTGTCCTCGGGCATGCTGCTCTATGGCTGCTCGTTGATTTATGGGTTTGCCGGGACCACCGACTTCTCCGGGCTCGCTGGAATTTTCAGCACGTTGAACGGCGATGTCCCGGTCGGCTTGGTGTTCGGTATGGTGTTCCTGATCGCCGGCTTGGCCTTCAAGGTCTCGGCGGCGCCATTCCACATGTGGACGCCGGATGTTTACGAAGGCGCGCCGACGCCGGTGACGGCGTTGTTCGCCGTGGCGCCCAAGGTTGCGGCGATCTGTTTGTTCCTGCGGGTTATGGTCGGCCCGTTTGGCGAGTTGATCGACCAATGGCAGCAGATCATCGTGGTGATCTCGGTCCTGTCGATGGGACTTGGCGCTTTTGCGGCTCTGGTGCAGACCAACATAAAGCGGCTGATGGCCTATAGCTCGATCGGTCACATGGGTTATGCGCTGGTTGGCGTGGCGGCCGGTAACGAGGCCGGGGCCAGCGGCGTGCTGATCTATATGTCGGTTTACCTGTTCATGAATGTCGGCACCTTTGCCTGCATCCTGGCGATGCGCCAGCAGGGACGTCTGGTTGAGGGGATCAACGATCTCGCCGGGCTGTCGAAAAGCCATCCGATGATGGCGGTGGCGTTACTGATCTTCATGTTCTCGATGGCCGGCATTCCGCCGCTCGCTGGATTTTTCGGCAAATGGTTCGTCTTTCTCGCGGCGATCGATGCCGGGCTATACACCTTGGCCATTCTCGGCGTGATCGCCAGCGTGGTGAGCGCCTTCTACTATCTGCGGATCGTCAAAATCATGTATTTCGATGAGGCGAGCGAACCGTTGGACCGTGCGGTGCCGACGGATTTGCGACTGGTGATCTACGTGTCCACTGCGGTCACGCTGTTGTTCTTCCTGGTGCCCAGCCCGGTTGTCGAGGCGGCGGGCGCGGCGGCGGCGGCGTTGATGGGGGGGTGACCTGGCGTCCAAACGTGACCCGGGCGAACCTTGCCAATGATCGATTCGGTCAGTAACGGCGCTGGGTTGGGCCTGCTGCCGGACCGGGTGACCCTGGAAACCCATGCGGTCTTGGACAGCACGAATGTGACCGCAAGGGAACGCGCTCTGGCTGGGGCCCGAGCATGGACCGTTGTTCAAGCCGATGAACAGCGGGCCGGTCGTGGACGCCGCGAGCGGCAATGGACCTCGCCGCGCGGTAATCTTTACACCTCGACGATCTTGAGGCCGCAAAATGAGCAGGAGGGTGGCCCACAGAGCGGACCACAAACCTGGGCGCAATTGTCCTTCGTTGCGGCGCTGGCAGTGGCTGAGGCCGCGGCGCAGACCGTACCGGGGGCCGATATCCAGTTGAAATGGCCGAATGACGTATTGGCTGGTGCGCGCAAGCTCAGTGGTATTCTGCTGGAGACGGTGCTGGCGACCGACGGCGGCGTGGTCATCGTCGGGGTCGGCATCAACGTCGCCTCGTACCCCGAACAGACCCGCTACGGCGCGACCTGTCTCGATGTCCTGGCCGGCCGGCCGATCACGGTGGAAGCGGCGCGGGCGCGTTATCTGATGGCGCTGACGCACTGGTATGATATTTGGGCGGCGCAGGGGTTCTCCAAGATCCGCGCCGCCTGGTTGGAACGGGCTTTTGGCCTGGGCCGTGAGGTGGAAGTGGATGATGGGAACGATCCGCCGCTGCAAGGACGTTTTACCGGGCTTGGCGAGGATGGGCGGATGATGCTCGAACTACCGGATGGCGCGGTGCGGTTGATCGCCGCTGGCACTGTCGGGTTCGTTCAACGGACGGAGACGTGATGCTTCTCACGATTGATTGCGGCAATACCAATACCGGTTTTGCTATGTTCGAGGGGGAAACTTGCCTCGGGTCATGGCGAACCTCGACCCATACCGCCCGTACCGCCGACGAATACGGGGTATGGTTGACTCAATTATTGGCTTTGAACGATCTACCGTTGTCGAAAATCGACGATGTCATCATTGCCAATGTGGTGCCGGAGACCGCGTTCAATCTTAAAACCCTATGCCGTCGGCATTTCGGGATCGAGCCGATGCTGGTTGGCGATCCGAACGTTGAGCTTGGCATCGATATCCGGATCGATAACCCGCGCGAGGTCGGCGCTGACCGGGTGGTGAATGCGATTGGCGCCCGCGCCGGCTATGACGGAGCGCTTATTGTCATTGATTTTGGCACCGCGACAACCTTCGACGTGATTGAAGCCGACGGCGGCTATGCCGGCGGGGTGATCGCGCCGGGCATCAATCTTTCGCTTGAGGCGCTGTACCGCGCCGCCGCCCAGCTGCCCAGAATCGTTATTGAGCCGCCCCTGCACAGCGAGCCAGGCAACGAGCCGGTGCGGATCATCGGCAAGTCGACCAAGGACGCCATGCATGCCGGCATTTTCTGGGGCTATGTCGGGCTGATTGAGGGCATCGTCAGTCGTATCAAGGCAGAGTATGGCGCGCCGATGTTCGTCGTCGCCACCGGCGGGCTCGCGCCGATCTTTCTTTCCTCCACCGATGCGATCCAGCACGTGGACCCGGATATTACCCTGAGAGGGTTGGTGCTGATCCACCAACGTAACAAAAAATGAAAACAGACGACGCGTTTCGTGCCGATCCTGGCGAGCTGCTTTTTTTGCCGCTCGGTGGATCAGACGAGATCGGCATGAACCTCAACCTCTATTGCTATGGCGGTAAGTGGTTGATGGTGGATCTTGGAATCACCTTCGGCGATGAAACCACGCCGGGTGTTGACGTGATCATGCCCGACCCAAGCTTTATTGAGTCCCGACGCCAGGATCTTCTGGGGCTGGTCGTCACCCATGGTCACGAGGACCATATCGGTGCGATCCCCTATCTATGGGAGCGCCTGCGCTGCCCGATCTACGCGACGCCGTTCACCGCGTCGTTGGTACGCCGCAAGCTGGCCGATGTGGATCTGGTGGGCCAGGTTGAGTTGATCGAAGTACCGCTGTCCGGCAGTCTCACGCTTGGCCCGTTCGACCTTGAGTTTATCGGCCTGACCCATTCCATTCCCGACCCCAGCGCGATCGTGCTCCGGTGCGAGGCGGGGACGATATTGCACACTGGTGACTGGAAGTTCGATCCGGCGCCGCAAGTTGGCGAAGTGACCGACATGGCGGCGCTGGAAGCGTTGGCTGAGGAGGGGGTATTGGCGATGGTCGGCGACTCGACCAATGTCGACGTTCCCGGCAGCACCGGATCGGAAGCCGAATTAGTCGACTCCTTCACCGAGCTTTTCGCCGCACAGGAACAGCGGATCGCGGTCACCTGTTTTGCCTCGAACGTCGCACGCCTGCATAGCATCGCGATCGCCGCCCGTCGCCATGACCGTCAGGTGGCGCTGGTCGGCCGCTCGCTTTGGCGGATGCACGACGTGGCGCGGGAAAACGGCTATCTGCTCGACATCCCCGACTTTGTCAGCGAGGCGGACGTGGGCTATTTCCCGCGCAACAAGCTGGTGCTGATCTGTACCGGCAGCCAGGGAGAATCGCGCGCGGCGCTCGCCCGGATCGCCGATCAGGCTCATCCCAAGGTTTCCATAGAACCCGGGGATACGGTGATTTTCTCGTCACGTGAGATCCCGGGTAATGAGAATGCGATCGGACGGGTGCAGGGCAAGTTCATGTCGCGCGGCGTGAAAGTCATCACCGAGCGCGATCACCATGTGCACGTTTCCGGGCACCCGGCTCATGACGATATGGTGCAGATGTATCAGATGATCCGCCCGGAAATCGCAATTCCCGTGCATGGAGACGCCCGGCATCTGGCGGAGCACGCCCGGCTGGCCCGCGATTGTCAGGTGCCCCAGGTGCAGGTTCCCGGCAATGGCAGCGTCATACGACTGGCGCCCGGACCAGCGGAAATCATTTCCTGGGTCCCGGTGTCGAGCCTGGCGGTCGATGGACCGCGGCTGCGCCAGCTTAACGGCGAGGTGATCCGCGACCGCCGCAAACTCCTGCATAATGGCGCGGTTGCCGCGACGGTGATCTTGGATAAGAAAGGGTATTGCCGGCTTGATCCGATGCTGACGGTCACCGGCATTACCGACGGCGACGAAGCCGAGGAGATTGACGATCTGTTGATTGATATGGTGCGGGAATCCGTCGACGGGCTTTCCTCCAGCGCCCGGGCGTCAGACGACGCGGTTGTCGAGGCGGCGCATCGGGCGGTGCGCCGGGTGGTCCGCAATGAGTTTGGCAAGCGCCCGCTTACCACGGTCCATGTGGTGCGGGGATGAACGAAAAGAGCGGGATGACAGAGCGATGACAGAACGATGATTGGCCGTCTCAACCATGTCGCCATTGTCGTGCCGGACCTGGCGGCGGCGGCGGCGACCTATCGTCAGACTTTGGGGGCCACGGTCAGCGCGCCCGAGGACTTGCCCGATCACGGGGTCACCACGGTTTTTGTAGAGTTGCCGAACACCAAGATCGAATTGCTTCACCCCTTGGGCGAGGGCTCGGCGATCCAAACGTTTCTAGACCGCAACCCGTCCGGCGGATTGCATCACATCTGTTACGAGGTTGAGGACATCATCGCCGCGCGCGATGCCTTGAAGGCCAGTGGCGCGAGGGTGTTGGGCGATGGCGAGCCGAAGCCCGGCGCCCATGGCAAGCCGGTGTTGTTTCTACACCCCAAGGACTTCGCCGGCACCCTGGTCGAGTTAGAACAGGCCTAAGCGTTTCGGCTAAGTGTTTCGGTTAAGCGAGGAGGATACCCATGGATATCGCATCCGGTATCGTTGTTTACATACTGCTTTGGTGGTGGATTTTTTTCATGTCGCTGCCCTTTGGTGTGCGGCGTACCGAGACTGTTGAGATCGGTCATGATACCGGAGCGCCCGAAAAGCCGCATCTATGGAAGAAGGCGCTGGCGACCACGGTTCTGGCGGCGATCCTGTGGGTCGGCGTCAATTGGGTGATCGAGGCCGAGTTAATCTCATTCCGCGACATGGCGAAAAAGCTCTAAGAGTGGTCTTAAGCCTGCCTGTGGAGACCAGCGTGCGGGAGGGGACCTGCGGGCTGGCGGACCACGCGGTTGGGGTTGGAAAGCGGCGGCGAGCGAACAAAAAAAAGCAAGGACCTTTCGGGCCTTGCCATTAAATTTGCCCTTGTTCCAAGTATCCTTGTGACGGGACACTCACCCAGGGTTCCTCCCTTAACTCGGACCATCTATGGCGCTTGCACGTTGAAATGGTTCTTATTGTTGCCGAAGATTAGTCCCAGTCGGATCGATGGTCACGTTATTTCTGGTGTTTCGGCATGAATGTTGCGCTTTAAACGTCGCGACGCGGCGTTGGGAGAAGGCAAGGTGTCCAAATCATTCGATCGGATGAAGCGCATTGCCTGTGGGCTGTTGATGGCGGGGGTGATTTTTGCTGCAGCTGAGGTCGCGGCGGCAGAGGTAGAGCCGAAGGCCGCGACAAAGGCCGACGTTAAGCCCGGCGCTGTTGAAATCACCGTCACGCCCAAGGATTGCCGCCGACTGGTCGCGCATAAGCCAGCTGACGACGTGACCTATAAACCCGGCGTCGATGCTTATGGGCGCCCGGTCGCGCCGGCCGATCTTGCGGGCACCCAGGTGATCAAGGCGCCGCATAATACCAATTTGCGCTGAGGCTGACTCGCGAGGGATTCCCATATTTAGTGTTTTGTGATTCATTCA
>JAQBUJ010000167.1 GCA_027623845.1 Pseudomonadota bacterium | reverse complement strand
CGGTGTTCCGCCAAGGCCATATCGGTCGTCTGGCGAGCTATCCGTTGATGGCGGCCGAGCGCGGCATGATCTCGTTGATCACCGCCGATTCCGGTCGTGGACCCAAGCATGTGGCGCCGTTCGGGGGGCGGGAGAAGCGCCTGGGCACCAACCCGATCTCGATCGCCATGCCGTCGAACCTGGAGGGGCCTTTCTTTCTCGATATGGCGACCTCGGCGGTGGCCGCTGGCAAGATCAATCTCGCGGTGGCCCGAGGCTCCAGCATTCCCGAGGGCTGGATCATCGACAAGGACGGTCAAGCGACGACCGATCCGGCCGACTTCAAGGCCGGCGGACCCTTGCTGCCGCTGGGTGGGAGCGAGGGCTATAAGGGCTACGGCCTGTCGGCGATGGTCGAGATCTTCTCCGGCATTCTGACCGGCCTTGGTCATGGGGTGGAGCCGACCGGTAAACACAATGACGGCTGCTTCATGGCGGTCTTCAAGGTTGAGGCGTTCCGGGATCTGGTGACCTTCAAGCAGGAGGTTACCGATTTCGCCCATTATCTGAAGGACACCAAGCCGGCCGATGGGTTCGAGGAAGTCCTCTATCCCGGTGAGATCGAGCACCGCATGGAGGTTGGCCGCGGCAAGAACGGTATCCCGGTCGAAGACGCAACCTGGGACAAACTGGTGGCTCTGGCGGTGAAATACGGGATGCAGGAAAAGCTGGGACTGTAGGAAATCGGCGCGAACCTCGGCGACTTGCTGCGTTGAAATTAGATCCCTGGATCGGTGGTGCAGTTGTCGGTCGACATCCCCGCCGCTGATGGTAGGTTTGCGCCAAGTGACTGTGCTATCGCTGTTAAACGGTCGCAAGAGCCGAGGCGGGATCAGAACCGAAAGGGAGAAAATTTGTCATGAGAAAAAATTTCACGACGATCGCGGCAGCGGCCGCTGTGCTGGCGTTGGGCCTGGGCTTTGGCGCCAGCGTCGCCGAAGCGCAAAAATCGGGAGGCGTCCTGAAGCTGTATCACCGCGGCACCCCGCCGAGTGGATCGATCCACGAGGAAGCCACCAATTCCACGATTTCGCCCTATATGGGGGTGTTCAACAACCTGATCATGTTCGATCAGCACAAACCCACCAACAGCGCCGAGACGATCATTCCCGATCTGGCGACCGAATGGTCCTGGGACGCGAGCAAGACCAAACTGACCTTCAAGCTCCGTAGCGGCGTCACGTTCCACGACGGCAAGCCGTTCTCCTCCAAGGACGTTGTCTGCACCTGGAATTTGATCCTCGGTAAGAGTAAGCCCAAGCTTCGCAAGAACCCGCGCAAGTCTTGGTACACGAATCTTGAGAGCGTCACCGCGAACGGCGATTCGGAAGTCACCTTCAATCTGAAACGCAAGCAGCCGGCCTTCCCGATGCTGCTGGCTTCCGGCTATTCTCCGGTCTATCCCTGCCATGTGTCGCCGAAGAAAATGCGGACAAACCCGATCGGCACCGGCCCGTTTAAGTTCGTCGAGCTGAAACAGAATGAGCACGTCAAGTTCACCAAGAACGAGAACTACTGGAAGAAGGGCCGACCGTTCCTCGATGGTCATGAGCACACGATCATCAAGAGCCGTTCGACCCGGGTGTTGGCCTTCATCGCCGGCAAGTTCGACGTGACCTTCAATTCCGACGTGTCGATCCCGCTGCTGAAAGACGTTAAGGAACAGGCGCCGCACGTGATCTGTGAGAAACGGGCGAACAACGTTTCGACCAATCTGATCGTCAACCAGAAAAGCGCGCCATTCGATACCCCCGCGATCCGTAAGGCGATGGTGCTGACCATGGATCGCGACGCCTTCATCAAGATCCTGGGTCACGGCCAGACCATTAAAAGCGGCGCGATGTTGCCACCACCGAACGGTGTGTGGGGCATGACGCCGGAAGCGCTGGCGAAGGTCGCCGGTTATAACCCGGATGTCGCAGCGAACCGAGCCGAGGCGCGTAAAATCATGGAAGGCCTGGGTTACGGGCCGGACAAACGCCTCAAAATCAAGGTCTCGACCCGGAACATCTCGATCTATCGCGATCCCGCTGTCATCCTGATCGACCATCTGAAAGAGATCTACATCGACGCTGAGTTGGATACGGTCGAGACCAGCAACTGGCACGCCAAGGTGGCCCGCAAGGACTACCAGGTAGGTCTGAACTTGACCGGCATCGGCGTGGATGATCCCGATGCGATGTTCTACGAGAATTACGCCTGTGGCTCACAGCGTAACTACACCGGCTATTGCAAGCCGGAGATGATGGCGCTCTTCGAAAAGCAATCGATGATGGACAACGGTCCGGAGCGCCTGGCGTTGGTTTGGGAGATCGATAAGCGGCTGCAGGAAGACGCGGCTCGCCCGATCATCTTTAACAGGGTTTCGGCCACCTGCTTCCAGCCCTATGTGAAGGGCTTCACCACGATGACCAACAGCGTTTACAACGGCTGGCGTCTGGAAGATGTCTGGCTGGACAAGTAAGCCATAGGCTTATCCAGGGTACGGAACGGGCCCATGCCAGATGGTATGGGCCCGGTCTTTTCACCAGACGACCTTTGCTGAGAGTTGTTCATTTCGGACGCTCTGGGGCAAAACAACCACTTCACCCGAGGCTTGAAGGAGACAAAGAGTGTCTGCGTACCTTGTGCGCCGTTTCCTGCTTTTGCTGCTGACTTTGGTTGGGATGTCGATCGTCATCTTCGTGATGCTGCGATTGGTGCCCGGCAATATCGCCGATATCATGTTTGATTCGGCAGGATTCGTGGACCCAGCCGAAAAAGCCGCTCTAGAGGTTGAACTCGGCTTGAATTTGCCGATTCCCGAGCAATATTGGAACTGGATCAAGGGCCTGATGGTCGGTGATCTCGGTTACTCCTATGTTTCCGAAAAGCCGGCCATCGACGAGATCGGCCCGCGCATTCCGATCACCGCCAAGCTGGCGGGAATGTCCCTGTTCTTTTCGATTCTGTTCGGCCTGCCGCTCGGCGTGATCAGCGCGGTGCGGCAGAACACGGCGCTTGATTATGTGCTGCGGTTATTCAGCCTCAGTGGACTGTCTCTGCCATCCTTCTGGCTGGCCTTGCTGATCTTGATGGCCTGCGTTTCCTATTTAGGGGAGATCCCGATCTATACCGACAAGCCGGAAACGCTCGGGGAGGAGTTGGCGCTTTATCTGTTGCCCTCGGCCGCCGTTGGTTTCAGGGCCTCGGCGCTGATCATGCGACTGACCCGATCCTCGATGCTCGAGGTGTTGCGTCAGGACTATATCCGTACCGCCAAGGCCAAGGGCGCGTCCGACAATACGATCAACTATGTCCACGCCCTGAAGAACGCGGTGCTGCCGGTGACCACGATTATCGGGATCGAGGCGGCATTCTTGATTGGCGGGTTGATCATCACTGAGACGGTATTCAACATCCCCGGCGTCGCGCATTTTCTGGTCGAGGCGATCCTGATGCGGGACTACCCGATCGTTCAAAGTTTGGTGATGTTCATTGCGGTGATCGTCGTCGTCATCAATTTCATTGTCGATATGATGTACGCGGTGCTCGATCCGCGCATCAAATACGCCGATTAGGAGGCTGACCCATGGCCACCCTCGACCATAAAAAGGCACTGGATCGCGCCGGCGCGAATATCGATGGCTGGTGGGATAACGCCGTCCATCTGGCGCGGCGTTATCCACTCGGCGCGATTGGCGCGATGATGGTTGTTGTCTTCGTGTTGGCGGCAGTCTTCGCTGATGTGATCTCGCCGCATAGCCCGCTCACGACCAATGCCGATCGCTCGCTGGCGCCGCCGGATTTATCGATGCTTTTCGGCGCTGATGTGATGGGCCGCGACATGCTGAGTCGGATCCTCCACGGCGCTCGAATTTCGCTGGCGGTCGGGATCGGCTCGACGGTTCTCGGCGGGTTGATCGGGGTCTCCGTCGGGCTGATGTCGGGGTATCTGATGGGCTGGGTCGATCTGTTGACCCAGCGGGTTATCGATATCATGCAGGCCTTGCCATTGTTGGTCATGGCCCTGGTGATGGCGGCGGCGCTTGGCCCGTCCCTGGAGAACACCATCATCGCCATATCGATACCGCTGGTGCCGCAAGTGGCCAGGGTGGTTCGATCGAATACTTTATCCCTGCGCGAGATGCCCTTCGTCGAGGCCGCCCGCGCCGGCGGTATGAGCGAATGGCGGGTGGCGGTACGTCACGTGCTGCCGAACACGATGGCGCCGCTGATCGTGTTGGGCACCGCGCAGCTTGGCTCGGCGATCCTCACCGAGGCGTCGCTATCCTTCCTTGGTCTTGGTGTGCCGGAGCCGTATCCGTCCTGGGGCCGGATGCTGTCGGAATCGGCGGCTGAATATGTGCGGGTCGCCCCTTGGTTGGTGATCTTCCCGGGTCTGGCGATCAGCGCTGCGGTGTTCGGCACCAATCTGATGGGTGACGCCTTGCGCGACATCCTCGATCCCCGCGAACGCAGCTAGGAAGCGACGGATGGTTGAGCAAGCGAGTGGGGTGGAGCCGGCTATCGGCAGCCCCAAAGACCCGGTCCTGACGGTCGAAGGGCTAAAAACCTATTTCTTCACCCGCAATGGCGTGGTCAAGGCGGTCGAGAACGTCTCCTTCGAGGTTGGCGCGGGCGAAACCCTGGCGATTGTCGGCGAGTCGGGCTGTGGCAAGAGCATGACCGCTCTCACGCTGATGCGGTTGATTCCCGATCCACCGGGAAGAATCATCGCCGGCTCGGTCACTTTGGGCGGCCGTGATTTGATGACCCTGTCGGAAGACGAGATGCGCGCCGTGCGCGGCAATGATATCTCGATGATTTTTCAAGAACCGATGACCTCGCTGAACCCGGTGATGACGATCGGCGTCCAGATCGCCGAGGCCTTTATCTTGCATCAGAATCTCTCCAAGGCCGAGGCGTTGGCCCGCGCGACCTCGATGCTGGCGTTGGTCCGGATTCCGGAACCCGAACAGCGGGCCAAGGAATACCCGCATCAGCTTTCCGGCGGCATGCGTCAGCGGGCGATGATCGCCATGGCGCTGGCCTGCAATCCCAAAGTGCTGATCGCTGATGAGCCGACCACGGCGCTGGATGTCACGATACAGGCGCAGATCCTCGACTTGATCGTGACCCTGCAGCAAGAGGTCGGGGCGGCGGTGATCCTGATCACCCATGACCTGGGCGTGGTCGCCGAGACGGCGCATCGGGTGATCGTGATGTATGCCGGCAAGAAGGTCGAGGAGACCGACGTGCGAACCCTGTTCCGCCAGCCGTTGCATCCCTATACCCGAGGCTTGCTCGCGTCGGTTCCGCGCCTGGAGATCATGACCGGGCAGGAGACCGAGGTCCCGGAACGGTTGACCGAGATCGAGGGCATGGTCCCGGCGCTCTACGATTTGCCAACCGGGTGCGCCTTTGCGCCGCGCTGTTCGATGGCGATCGACAAATGCCGGGTCGAAGAGCCGGGCTATGAGCAAGTGCGGGCCAATCATTGGGTTGCCTGCTGGCGCGCCGATGACGCGCCCGGCAAGGCTGAAGACGGAGGCTCAAATGACTGACGTCGATTTGGCTGGGGCTGATAAAGCCGGAGTTGATAAAACCGGAGTTGATAAAGCCGGGGCTGGGGCCGGGACAGGAAAGGTTAAGCCGGTCCTCAAGGTTTCGGGGCTGAAAAAGCATTTCCCAGTCAAGAAGGGGTTGCTGTCGCGGACCGTCGGCCAGGTCTATGCCGTCGATGGCGTCAGTTTCGAGATCGGCCCGGGCGAGACCCTTGGCCTGGTTGGCGAGTCCGGTTGTGGCAAGTCGACGGTAGGCCGCACGGTGCTCAGGTTGATTGAGCCGACCGCCGGTGAGATTGAGGTTGATGGCGTTGATATCACCACCCTTAATAAGCAACAGCTTCGCGACTACCGCCGGGAGATGCAGATCATCTTCCAGGACCCGTTCTCGTCGCTGAACCCCAGGATGACCGCCGGCGAGATCGTCGGCGAGTCGCTGATGGTACACAACATCGCCCAAGGCGCCGAACGTCAGGAGATGGTCGCCGAATTGTTTGAGCGCGTCGGCCTGCGCGCCGGCCAATTGACCAGCCTGCCGCATCAATTCTCAGGCGGGCAGCGCCAGCGGATCGGTATCGCCCGGGCGATTGCCCTCAACCCGAAGCTGATCGTCGGTGGCGAGCCGGTCTCGGCCCTGGATGTGTCGATCCAGGCCCAGGTGATCAATCTGATGATGGACCTGCAGAACGATCTTGGCCTGTCCTATCTGTTCATCGCCCATGACTTGGCGGTGGTCGAGCATATCAGCCATCGGGTCGCGGTGATGTATCTCGGCCGGATCGTCGAATACGCCGACAAGAAGTCGCTTTTCACCAATCCCCAGCATCCCTATACCGAGGCGCTGCTCTCGGCGGTGCCGATCGCGGACACGTCGATCCGGAAAAAGCGGATCATTCTGGAAGGCAACCTGCCAAGCGTGATGAGCCCGCCGAAAGGCTGCCCGTTCAATACCCGGTGTCCGCGCAAGATCGGCGACATTTGCGAAACCGAGGTGCCGCCCTTCGCGGAAGCCAGCCCGGGGCACATCGTCATGTGCCATATTCCGATGGCGGAGCTGCGCGCGGTCGACCCCGTGATCGTCCAGGTCGACAAGGACAAGTCGGCCGCGGAGTAGCGCGCGGCCGGATGCGGCCTTTGCGAAGCCTTAATCGCGCGGCGGCGATACTCGGGCCAGGATCCCCCGTGTGCCGGTCGGAGTTTCGCGCCCTTGGCAATGCGTGCGTCAAGAAAGGTCCCCGTAATCGCGGCGTTGGCGCTCGCGGTGCTGGCCGCCGCCTGGCCCGG